>BEII01000240.1 GCA_002898935.1 bacterium HR32 | reverse complement strand
CGGCCCATGCTGCCAGTCCCCGTAGGCCCGCTTCACCGCGTTGACCATCCGAACCAGCTCCGGGTGATCCTCGGTGGTCGCCAGCCACCGTTCACCCGCCTTCGCCCGATACACAAGCGCTACCACGGGCCCGCTCAAACCGGTACGGATCGCATACTTGGCGTCCTTCGCGACGTTTCTTGGGCAGTTCCCAGTGAACTTCGGGAACGCGCTCATGTTTCACTCCTCCTTCGGGAACCAAGAGTCCAAATCGAGCCGCCCCACGTAGACCGGCTGCCAGACGGTCCGGCCACCGACGCGTCGCGGTACCTTGGTGAGCGCGAAGCCTCCCGGCAGCGTGATGAACCTCACTGGACCATGTGGCCGCAGGCTCCGCAGGCATTCGATCAGTCTCGGATCCTGTCCGGGAGGTGGTACCTTCAAATCAAGGGAGTCCGACCAGAAGTAGAGCTCGTCCCGCCGGCTCAAATGATGAGGCACCCCAACGTAAGGCCGGAGCCACGGATCCCCCAGCTCGAGCCCGCCGTCATCCGCCATGTCGAAAACCTCGTTGTTCAACGGGTCCACGAACTCTAGGGATCCCATCCACTCTCCCACGAGCGCCTGCCGGCCGTCCCCCGCAGGCGACGGAACGAGCACCTGGCCGTACTCGTTGATCAGGAAGGATCCACCCCCCGAATATCCGAAGAACCTCTTTCCCTCGCGGACGGCGCGCACCAGCTCATCTGCTGCTGCCGACCCTACCATCGCGCACCAGAGCCTCCAGTACCTACGTCGTTCCCACAGGCAGAATACCGTGCCGGATCTCACGTGGTACGCCGTATCCTTGCCGGGGATCCTCTTGTAGAATCCACCCCACTCTTTCGGCCCGACCGGCCGGAACTTCGGCGCACGCTTCGCCATCGTCAGGCCTCCGCGCCCGGGAATTCCAGCGGCCCGTCCAGCGCCGCGATGAAGTACGCCGCACCTCCCTGCCGCCAGAAGGCATGCCCCCGCTGGTTGACGTAAAACCGGTGGACGGCCGCGCAGCCGAGCGTGATCGAACGCAGGATCTCAACGAGTCGGTCGGCCTGGGCGCCGGCAGCGTACACCTCGCCACGAGGGATCCGCTTCGCGATCACGCCGCCTCGCTTCCTCTTGAACGTATACTCCTCTGCGGGCTCGAGCGGCCCCGGGTACGGGTCCCCCGGCTTCAGACCATCGATCAGCGGGGCCTCGACCGCGTCGCCGGACTCGAAGCGGAACGGTTCCTCCAGCCGACCTGCGTACCGAACACGCCACTCCCCAGCCTCGCGGGTCAGGACCAGCACGAGGCGATGCCGCGGCGTAACGCGGAACCGGCCAGCCGCTCCCTTAATCCGTACCACCCGCTCCGGAATGCCCTGAGGATTCAGGGCGATCCGGCCGTCGGCGTCGGTCACGTTCCCCATGGTGTTGCAGGAGTACTCCTCGCCCTCGTAGCGCCCGGGGTACAGGTCACCCTCGCGGAGGCTCCCCACGTCGACCTCGCCCTCCCGAGGGACGTACGGCTTCGGAGGCCCCTCAACCTGTCGCGGCTGATCGGGGGGATCCCAGTGGAAGTACACGTTCCGCTCGACCCCGAGAAGCCGATCCCAGTCCTCTTTCTCATAGATCAGTTCATCCACGGTATCCCGAACGTACAGCACGCAAATGCGCGCCAGCTTCTCCTCTCCCGTCGCACGCCGGTGCTTGCGCAAGACGCGGCCGATGCTCTGAATCCGCTGCCGCGTGGAGGAGGATGATGCCACGATGACCCCGAGATCCGCCTCAGGGACGTTGAACCCCTCGATGAGGGTCCGAGCTGAGACGACGATCCTCGCTACCCCTTGCCGGAAGAGCTCCAAGCTCCCCTCCCTGAGCGCGCTCGGGAGCTCGCTGTGTTCCATCACCACAGGCAGGCCCTCCGCCTGCAGCGCCGCGAAGAGCCGCTCCACCTCCTCGAGGCTCTCGTGGAAGAGAATGGCCCGTGTGTCGGGATGTTCCGCGAACGCCTCCCGGAGGAGCGCCACGGTGGCCACGCGGCGGGCCTCTGCGCGGTAGAGGAGGAGCTTCCGGCCCGTGGTCTCCGCCACGTAGCGTTGCGCCAGCTGGGCCAGGTCCCCGTGCCCGCGTGCCGCCGTGCGTCGGCACCATGCCAGCAATGCTTCGCCCTCGAGCCTGCGCGCGGTCCTGGACTTCTGCGCCAAGGCTTCCCGCAAGTCGCCCAGTAACCTCGAGAGGCGCTCGTAGCGCGCCGCCTCGTCCGGGCCCAGGGGCAGCCCGTAGTGCTCGAGTCGGAACGCGGGGAGAACCCCGAGACGGACGGCATCGGCCACCGTCATCTCGTAGACGATCCCTCCCAACGCCCGGCCCAGCTTGGTCTCCGCGTATGCCGAGCTGGCGCCCTCTTCTCCGCTCTCGCGCTCCGGCGTTGCACTGAGCCCCAGCGTGTACGCCCTCGGCGTCTCCAGCACCCGCGACATCTCTGGCGCCCCGGCACGGTGACACTCATCCGCGATCAAGAGGAGATGCGAGCCGAGCTGAGCCTGCTTCACCATCCTTGGGAGAGCCTTCTGGGCAGACGCCAGGACGGCGACGAGGATCCTGCGGCCTCCGGCGAGGTCGTCCTGGTGCCCACCCCCCAAGCGGCCGATCCACCTCGCCGGGAGATTCGACCGGGAGAGCAGCTCCTCGTACCACTGGTTCATCAACACGATCGTGGGGACGACAATCGCAACCCGAAGGTCGGGATCCTGGGCCTGGAGCCGCTCCGCAATAGCCAGCGCCACGAGGGTCTTGCCCGCCCCTGTCACCACCTTGATCGTACCCCGGCACCCCGCGCCGAACCACGCGTCCACTGCTTCCCGCTGCCAGGGGTGCAGCTCGACTCCGTGGGTGAGTACCCAGCGATCCGGGCGCTCCTCCACGATGTCGGGCCGTACCACCGGCTCCGGGGCTTCCCTCTCCGCACGGCGCGACCCCAGCCACTCGAGTAGCCGGAGCTGCTGGAGTTGCAACTGATCCTGGGGGCTCAAGTGCGGCATGCGAACATCACCTGCGGCCACAACCAACCACGCGTGTCGCCGCCTCCGAGGTCCTCCTCACGGTTGAGACGCCCGTTCCTCCCTCCCACCTCGGCACGTCCCATCGCCGGCAGGTGGGACCCTGCAGCACCAGATCGCGACCCTCGCGGCGGGCGTCGCCCCCGGCCGGATCGAGGGAAAAGATACTCCCGGAGTGTCAGAGTGGGCAAGCACCCCCGGGCGGCCGGGACTCGGGATGCAGGGACCTGGGCCGGGACCCGCAGGGCGGGGCCCCTGGCGGCTTGGACCGAGGCGGGAAGCGGGGGCCGACCGGGCGGCGGGCAGCCGGGACCCAGGGAGGCGGCCGCGGGCCCCTCGCGCCGCGCCGGCCCATCCGGCCATACTGGCCGGCCCGTTCTCCGAGGAGAAGCGCGCCGCGATTAGGTAGCGCGCCCGAGAGCTGCGGGCAGAGGCTCGCTCGAGGAGGGACCGGGGGGCGGGGGAGCGGGCGGTCCTCGAAGCCATCGCCCGGATGCCCAAGCCCGACCGCTCGATGGCCGAGCGCATCCACGCCATCATCCCGGCCGTCGCACCGGAGCTGGCGCCGCGCACCTGGTGAGGGATGCCCGCCTACGCCAACTGGCAGGGGCAGGTCGCCTGCTTCTTCAAGCCGGCCTCGAAATTCAAGGAGCGGTACGCGACCTTCGGCTTCGACACCGCGGCGGCCCTGGACGAGGGCAACACATGTGGCCCACCTCGTTCGCGCTCAAGGAGCTCACCGCCGCTGAGGAGGCGCGGATCACCGACCTGGTCAAGCGGGCGGTCGGCCGACGACGGCCAGGGGCCAGGGCGCCCGCCCGAGCCGCGAGGGCCGGACGGCAGGGCCAACGGCGACGCGCGGGACGTCCCGAAGCTCGAGCAGCTCCATGCGGGCGCGCTCGGCCATCGCGAC
>BEII01000239.1 GCA_002898935.1 bacterium HR32 | reverse complement strand
CATCAGCAGGGGGACGAACAGACACTCCTGCACGTCCACGAGCTCCTGGCTCACCAGCAAGTGGCGCAGGACCTCGAAGTACTGGATGGTGAGGGCGTGGCAGTGGTTGTGGTTGGCCACGACCTCGGTCTGCACCCGCATGGTCTCGCCCTGGGTCGCGGTCTGCACTACCGTGGACCGCATGGACCGCACCGCGGAGGCGGCCTGCACCGTCCGGTCGCGCAGGTACTGCCCGGCCTGGCTGGTGAGCGCGCGGGACGAGTTCTGCCAGGCGGAGGAGGTGGAGACACCCGCGCCGCCGGCTACCCCGAAGAGTACGCCCGCGAAGCCGCCCACGCCGAAGCCGAGCCCCGCGGTGGCCGCGGTGGACCCCCCGCGGGTACTCTCCCGGAGTACGGAGTCCACGATCTCGGTCACGTCACGGTCGCGGGTGAGCTGCGCCTGCAGCTCCTCGCGGAAACCCACTTCCTCCATGCGGGCGGCGCTCTCCCGCCGCTCCCAGTCCAGAACCACGATCTCCTTCTTCTGGCCGGGCGCCAGCGGCAGGCTGTAGAGGAGGTCGCCGAGCGAGTACCCGTTCGCGCGCCAAACCTGCTTGAAGTGGAGCAGGTGTCCGCAGGCGATGGTGGTGGCCTGGTAGAACGTCGGCTCGTCGTCCCAGTCCACGGGGTTGTCCGCGGTGAGAGTACCGCGGCCCGCCACGCCCCTGCGCAGCAGTTCGAGGGCTCCGCGGACCTTCTGGAACGCGGAAAGCCGCTCCGCGGTCATGAGGTGGGCAGGGGTGAATCCGTCAGCGTCCTTGGCAAGCTGCGCGATGACGGCCGGGTCGATCCGCAGGGCAGACGTCCCACGGCTGAGGGCGCGCAGGGTCTTCCGGTCTGCGGCCTTGCGCTCCACGAGGTCGTCCAGGGTCGGACCGGCGCCCGGCGCGGCCTCTGCTGCCCGGGCGCGCAGCGCGCGGGTCATCTTGCCGGGCGTGGCCAGGGCCACCTGGTCCAGCAGTGCGTCCAGGACGCGGGGCGGGAGGGTCTGCGGCCGTCCAAGGTTGAGGCCCTTGATCTCCGGGTCGGTGGTCCTGACCACCGCGTAATAGCTGAACTCCTCGATGGCCCGGTTCGGGACGTCGAACCGCACGCAGCCGCCGAGGTCAGCGGTGTAGGCACCCGGCGCGCTCACCAGGTCTTCCGGCTCGGGCGCGAGCGTGGCGGCGCGGTCCCCGTCGCACGCGCAGACCTCCTCACCTGGTCGGTCGAACAGGCGGACCACGAGGATCACCCGTCTGGGAAAGGCTCCCTCCGGGTCGAGAGGAACCGGAACTTCCTCCACCGCGCCGCTTCCTGAAATCCGTCCCACCGCCCGCGCGAACCGTCCCTCCGGAAGGTCGGCCGCGAAGTAACCCTCGACGTTCGTACGGGCAGCCACCACCGGCTGCAGGTCCTCGGAGCCCGTCCGGGCTGCGTACAGGACGACCTGAAGGCCGGAGGGCAGACGGCACCCGGTCTCGTGCAGGACCCGACCTTGCAGCCGATCGCGCGTGCGGGGCCGGCTTGTGGGGTCGCCTGCGGGGTCGGGCAGGGCGGCAGGGTCTGCGTCTACCTCAAGCCGCTCGGGGAGCTGGTCGAGGGTCTGCCGCAGCAACTCGGCCCCCGAGGGCCCGAGCACCTGCAGCGTCCAGGGAGAGCGGGTCTGGTTCTGGGGCGGGAGTTCCAGCGCGAACGTACCGTCGGGTTGGACGGGGGCCGCACGCTCGGTGGGGACGTACGTGCGGTCCTCGCCGTCTGCGAGCGCGACCCTTTCCTGGAACTGGAGCCGTACCCCGTGTCCGGTGTAGTCGGCCTGAGGGCGGGTGGTCCGGAGCCTGCCTTCCAAACGCACGTGCCCCACCTCCTCCGCACCGGCCAGCGACCGGAGCCCACTCCCCCCGGGCAGGGCGGCCCACCAGCGGCGCCTTTTCTGACTCAACGTCCCGACGGCCGACTTTTGCATACCGCTCCTTGGGGCCCAGCAGGCAACCGCGCGGCGTGGGTCGAACGCCGTGCCTGTGGCCGTCGAGATCCGGATCCTGAAGAGCGCACCCGAGCTGCGGGAGGTCGAGTCTTTGCAGCAGCTCGTGTGGGGGATGCCCGACCGGGAGGTGGTGCCCTCCCACCAGCTCCTGGCCGTAGTGCGCAACGGAGGTCTGGTGCTGGGAGCCTTCCAGCAAGGCAGGCTGGTGGGCTTTTCGTACGCCTTCGTGGGATGGCGGGGAGGGGAGCGGGTGCTGCACTCCCACATGACCGCGGTCCTGCCGGACCTCCAGGACCACGACGTGGGCTACCGGCTCAAGTGCGCGCAGCGGGAGTGGGCCCTGGCGCAGGGCTACGGGAGGATCGTGTGGACCTTCGACCCCCTCCAGAGCCGGAACGCGTACTTCAACCTGCACAAGCTGGGAGCCCGGGCGGAGCGCTACCTGGTGGACTACTACGGGCGGATGGAGGACGAGCTGAACCGGGGGTTGCCCACGGACCGGCTGGAGGTGGACTGGTGGCTCACCGGTGAGCCGGTCCGGGCACGCCTGGAGGGGCGGTGGGTGCCTCCGGCCCTGGAAGGGGCGCGGCCGGTGCTGGAGGCACAGGGAGACGGGCCCGGTCCTGTGCGGGAGCCCGCGGGGAAACTGGTGCGGCTGGAGGTGCCGGCCTCGCTGGCGGAACTCCGGCAGCGCGACCCCCAGCTGCCCCTGGCCTGGCGGCTTGCCACCCGAGAGGCGTTCCTGCGCTGCCTCGCCGCGCACTACGCCGCGGTGGACTTCGGGCGCCACGCGGGACGGAGCTTCTACGTACTGGAGCGGACGCGATGAAGGTCGAGGCGGTGGAAGTCAGGATCGTCCGGATGCCGCTACGGTTCCCCTTCGAGACCAGCTTCGGCCGGGAGGACACCAAACACGCGGTACTGGTCCGGGCGCAGGCAGACGGGCTCGTGGGCTGGGGAGAGGTGCCCGCCATGGCGGCGCCGCTGTACAACGAGGAGACCGTAGAGACCGCCTGGCACGTGCTGCGCGACTTCCTGGTGCCCGCGCTACTGGGCGTCGAGCTCCAGCACCCGCGCCAGGTGCGGGAACGGTTGCGCTTTGTCCGTCGGCACCACATGGCCAAGGCGGGCTTGGAGGCCGCGGTGTGGGACCTGTACGCGCAGCAACAGGGCAGGAGCCTGCGCGAGCTGTTGGGCGGAGTACGGGACCGGGTGAAGGTAGGGGTGAGCCTGGGAATCGAGGCCACCGTGGACGACCTCGTGCGGCGGGTGGAGGGCTTTCTGGTGGAGGGGTACCGGCGGGTGAAGGTGAAGATCCGGCCGGGGTGGGACGTGGGGGTGGTGCGGGAGCTCCGGCGGCGCTTCCCCGACGTCCCCCTGCAGGTGGACGCCAACTCTGCGTACACCCTGGAGGACGCCGCCGTGTTCGAGGCCATGGACGACCTCGGCCTATTGTTGATCGAGCAGCCCCTGGGCGAGGACGACCTCGTGGACCACGCGAAACTGCAGGCCCGCCTGCGCACGCCAGTCTGCCTGGACGAGTCCATCGCGCACCCCCACGACGCGCGGAAGGCCATCGAGCTCGGGAGCTGCCGCGTGGTGAACATCAAGGCAGCTCGCCTGGGAGGGTTCAGCGCGGCGGTGGAGACCCACGACGTGTGTGCGGAGCGGGGTGTGCCGGTGTGGTGCGGAGGCATGCTGGAGACCGGGATCGGGCGGCTGGCGAACCTGGCCTTGGCTTCCCTCCCCAACTTTCGTCTCCCCGGAGACCTGTCGGCCTCAGACCGGTACTTCGAAGAGGACCTGATCGAGCCACCCGTGGTGCTGGAGCCGGACGGGACCATCCGGGTGCCCGAGCAGGCAGGGATTGGACCCCGCGTGCGGCTCGACCGGGTGGACCGGGTCACCGTGCGCCGGGAGTGGCTGCGGGGCTAGACCAGCCTAAGAATCGCGCAGCGACTTCGGGGGCCCTGGCCCC
>BEII01000238.1 GCA_002898935.1 bacterium HR32 | reverse complement strand
GGTGGACGAGGGCCGCGCCTTCGAGCAGGTGCACGCGGGTGCGGTGTACCTGCACCAGGGCGAGACGTACGTGGTCGAGGCGCTGGAACTCGAAAGCCGCACCGCCCGGGTCCGCCGTCGCCCCGTGGACTACTACACGGAGCCGCGCACGGTCACGGAATTGGAGGTCCGCAGGGTGCTGCGGGAACGCAAACTGGGCCTGGCGCGCGCGTACCTGGCGGAGGTGGAGGTCACCACCCAGGTGGTGGGCTACGCGCGCAAGCACTTGACGGGCGACCAGGTGGTGAGCGTCGAGCCTCTGGACCTACCTGCGCAGAACCTGCCCACGGTGGCCGTGGGGTGGGACGTGCCGGAGGCCTTAGCGGCCCGCATGGACCCCGAGGTGTTGCCCGGTGCCATCCACGCGGCGGAGCACGCCAGCATCGGGCTCTTGCCGTTGTTCGCCATGTGCGACCGGTGGGATCTGGGCGGGGTCAGCTACCCCCGGCACCCGCAAACGCAGGCAGCGTCCGTGTTCGTCTACGACGGCTACCCCGGCGGGGTAGGGATCGCAGAGCGCGGCTTTGCGGTGCTGGAGGAGTGGCTGCGCGCCACGTGGGAGCTCGTAGGGACCTGCCCCTGCGCGGGGGGCTGCCCCTCGTGCGTGCAGTCCCCCAAGTGCGGCAACGGCAACCAGCCGCTGGACAAGGACGCCGCGGTGCAGGTGCTGGCGGCCCTGGTGGGTGCGGGCGTCCGGCGCGGTTCGGCGGCGCGGAGGCGGTGAGATGCCGGGCGTGCTGTACCTGGTAGCCACCCCCATCGGGAACCTGGAGGATGTGACCCTGCGCGCCCTGCGCGTCCTCCGGGAGGTGGACGTGGTGGCCGCGGAGGACACGCGCAGGGTACGCGCGCTGCTGGACCGGCATGGCATCCGCAACCGGGTGGTGAGTTACCACGAACACAACGAGCGGGCCCGGGTGGGGGAGCTCCTCGCCCTGCTGCGTTCGGGAGGCTCGGTGGCCCTGGTGAGCGACGCGGGGACCCCGGTACTGTCCGACCCGGGGTACGAGCTCGTGCGCGCGTGCGTGGAGGAAGGGATCCCAGTCGTCCCGGTCCCCGGGCCCTCCGCGGTCACCGCGGCGCTGGTGGCCTCAGGGCTTCCCACCGACCGGTTCCTGTTCGCGGGCTTTCCCCCGCGGCGGCGCCAGGCCCGGCGCCGGTTCCTGGCCGACCTTGCTCGCCTGCCTGCCACCCTGGTGTTGTTCGAGTCGCCCAGACGCCTGTGCGCGTGCCTGCTGGACCTGCAGGAGGTGGCGGGGAACCGGCGTGTGGCGGTCTGCCGCGAGCTCACCAAGCGCCACGAGGAGGTCCTGCGCGGGACGGTACAAGAGGTGTTGGCGCGGCTTGGAACGGCTCCGGTCCGCGGGGAGGTGACCCTGGTGGTGGAAGGCGCGGCCGCGCCGGCGGCGCCGCAACAGGACGTCGAGCAGGTGCTGCGCGAGGCCCTCGCGGGTGGCGTGTCCGTCCGGGAAGCTTCGGAGGTCGCGGCACGACGGTGTGGCATTTCCCGCCGGGAGGCGTACCGACGCGCGCTCGCGTTGAGCGAGGGGTGCTAGGCGTGGCCACGGAGGGCGCTCGTGTGGAAGGACGGGGGCGATCCAGCGTGCGCAACCGCCTCACCAACCTGTTCGTGTACGGCACCCTCAAGGACAACCGCCTCGTGCGTACGCTCACCGGCCGGACCTTTCCCCGGGTGACCGCCGAGCTCCCGGGGTGGCACTTGGTCCCGCGCACGGCCTCCGGATACCCGGAGGTGGAGCCCGCCGCGGGGCGGTGCGTGCGAGGGTACCTTCTGTTGGGCGTGGACCCTGAGAGCCTGCGAGCCCTGGACGCCTACGAGGAGGGGTATTGCCGGCGCCGGGTGCGCGTTCGGGCCGGAGGCCGCACGGTCCCGGCGGAGGTGTACGTGCCCGAGCGGTGGGCCGGTGGGTGAATGGCTGCGCAGGTGGATCGCGGGGAGTCGTCCCCCGCTCGTGGTGGCGTGGCGGGCCCACAGCCAGGTGGAGGCGCGGCTTGTGGAGGCCGTGTTGCGGGAGGCCGGGATCCCCGTCCTGGTACGCTGGCGGTCCGTGCCGGGCTATGAGGGCGCGGTGGAGCGGGCCGAGGGGGTCTGGGCGGACCTTCTGGTGGACGAGCCGAACCTCGACCGGGCCCGGGCGTTGGCCGCGGAGTTCCTGGCCACGCCCCCGGAGGCGTGAACGGCAGGGAAGCGCCGGGCCGCTTGACGAAACACCCAAAGACAGCCTCCACACGGGGGTCTTCCCATGATCTGGAACCGGGAGTTCGAAACCCTCCCCAGACCGGAGCTAGAGCGGCTGCAGGCCGAACGGCTGCGACGGGTGGTCCGGTACGTGTACGAGCGCGTGCAGCCGTACCGGGAGCGCATGCGGGAGGCGGGGGTCAGCCCGGAGGACGTCCGCCACCGGGAGGACGTGGCCAAGCTCCCGTTCATGACCAAGCGGGACTTCCGGGACCACTATCCCTACGGTCTGTTCGCCGTGCCGCTGGACCGTGTGCTGCGGATCCACGCCTCCTCCGGGACTACGGGAAAGCCCACGGTGGTGGGCTACACCCGTCACGACCTGGACGTGTGGGCGGAGGTATGCGCGCGGTGTCTTGCCGCCTCGGGCGCGCGGCCCGGGGACGTGTTCCAGAACGCCTACGGGTACGGGCTGTTCACAGGCGGTCTCGGCATGCACGCGGGCGCAGAGCGCATGGGGCTGGTGGTGGTGCCCGCCTCAGGCGGCAACACGGAGCGCCAGATCCTGCTCCTTCAGGACTTCGGACCCAAGGTGCTCGCGTGCACTCCGTCCTACGCCCTCACGCTGGCGGAGGCGCTGGAGGCCCGCGGCGTGCGCCCCGGCCAGCTGGCCTTGCGCTACGGGATCCTCGGCGCGGAGCCGTGGACGGAGGCCATGCGCCAGCAGATCGAGGAGAAACTCGGGATCGCCGCCCTGAACATCTACGGCCTCAGCGAGGTGATCGGGCCCGGGGTGGCCAACGAGTGCCTCGAGGCGAAGGACGGCGCGCACGTCTTCGAGGACCACTTCCTGGTGGAGGTGGTGGATCCTTACACCGGGGAGCCGTTGCCGCCCGGCCGGCAAGGCGAGCTCGTGTTCACCACTCTGACGAAGGAGGCGCTCCCCGTGATCCGCTACCGGACGGGCGACGTGGCCTCGTTGAACCCGGAGCCGTGCCGGTGCGGGCGCACCTTCGTCCGCATGTCCCGGGTGGTGGGACGGACGGACGACATGCTGATCGTGCGGGGCGTCAACGTGTACCCTTCGCAGGTGGAAGCTGCGCTGGTGGGCCTGCCGCAGCTCAGCCCGCACTACCAGATCGTGGTGAGCCGGGAGCGGACGCTGGACGAACTGGAGGTTCGGGTGGAGGTGGACCCGCTGTACCACCACGCCCTCGGCGGACTCGACCCCGCAGACGAACGGGTGCAGGGGCTGCTGCGCCGCGCGTACGAGTCCCTCTACGGCGTGCTGGGGCTCCACGTGCGCGTGACCCTGGCCGCGCCGGGCAGCCTGCCGCGGTCCGAGGGGGGCAAGCTGCGGCGGGTGGTGGACCTGCGGGCGTCGTGAAGGAGGGCATCCCGCCGGCGCTGGCGGAGGCGCTGCGAGCGGACCCGTTCGCGCGTTCCCTCGGGGTGGAGCTGGAGGAAGTGCGGGAGGGGTACGCGCGGGCGAGCCTCCTGCTGGCCCCGCACCACCGCAACTTCCACGGCCTCGTGCACGGAGGGGTCGTGTTCGCGCTGGCGGACTGCGCCTTCGCCGCAGCCAGCAACGCGCGGGGGGAGCGGGCGGTGGCGGTCTCCGCCACCGTGCACTTCCTCCGGGCGGCCACAGAGGGGTTGTTGCTCGCGGAGTGCGTGGAGGAGTCCTCTGGCCGCCGCCTGGGTTCGTACCGGGTGGAGGTGCGGGACGCGCAAGGCGCGTTGGTC
>BEII01000237.1 GCA_002898935.1 bacterium HR32 | reverse complement strand
GGCGTGGCCTCCTGGAGCCCTGCTCTGGAGGTCGCCCCGGACCTGGAGGAGATCGAGGCCGCGGCTCGCCAACTGGTCGCGGAGCGCCACCCATCCCCCGGGACGACCTTCAAGGTGGAGTCCCACCGCCGCGACAAGAGCTTTGCCCTGACGTCGCCAGAGCTGGACCGGGAGCTCGGCAGCCGCCTCATGGTTCACTTCCCGGGTCTGGTGGCCCGCATGCGCGACCCGCAGGTCCACGTGTGGGTGGAGGTGCGGGACCGTGCGTACGTGTACACCGAGGTCCACCCAGGTCCCGGCGGGCTCCCCGTGGGCACCGGCGGCCGGGCGGTGGCCTTGCTCTCCGGAGGCATCGACAGTCCTGTCGCCATCTGGATGGTGGCCAAGCGCGGCGTGCAGGTGACGCCCGTGCACTTCCACGCTCCTCCCTTCACCAGCGAGCGGTCCCGTCAGAAGGTGGTGCGGCTGGTGGAGGTCCTCGCGGAGTGGTGCGGCCCCATGGACCTGTGGGTGGTCCCCTTCGCGCACGTGCAGCGGGCCGTACGCCAGCGTGTGCCCGAGCCTCTCTGGACCGTGACCATGCGGCGGGTCATGATGCGGGTCGCCGAGCGGGTGGCCGAGCGCGTGGGGGCAAGCGCCCTGGTGACGGGGGAGAGCCTCGGGCAGGTCGCCAGCCAGACCCTGGAGGCCATCGCGGCCATCGGCCTGGCCACTCGACTACCGGTGCTGCGGCCGCTCGTGGGCATGGACAAGCTGGAGATCACCGCGCTGGCCCAGCGCGTGGGCACGTACGAAGTCTCCACCCAGCCCTACGAGGACTGTTGCACCCTCTTCGTCCCCCGCCACCCCCGCACCCGGCCCACGCTGCAGGAGGCAGAGGAGGCGGAGAGGACCCTGGGCACCCAGGCCCTCGTGGAGGAGGCCCTGGCGGGCGCGGAGGTGGTGACCCCAGTCGCAGCCGTAGCCCGCAGCTAGACCATCCCAAAAATCGCCCCGCGCCTCTTGGGGACCCCCTGTCTCCTTCGCGCAGGGGTCTTGCGGGACAAACTCCCGGAAGCCCGCGCGGCGACCGAAAGGCGGAGCCGTCGTTGCATCCTGTGCGCGCGCACCCTTCCTGTCAAGCGACTTCCCCTACCGAAGCCCGAAGGCGCTCACGCGTTTCCCTTGATCTCTCCGCGTGCAAGGGCGGACAATTCGGTAGACTCCCGTCGCAGGAACACCCGGGTGTCGGCGGGGAGGAAGGGTGGTGCAGACGGCTTTACACTCGCACGTCGGCCACGCTTCCGCACGGAGACAAGGTGACCTGCCGCACCCGCCGCACGAGCTTGTCGGTCGCGATGCCGAACTCCGTCGTGCGGAGCTAGCCCTCCGCAGCGCCAGCGCCAGGCTGCTCACCGTCACCGGGCCGCCCGGCGTGGGCAAGACCCGGTTTGCGGTGGAAGTGGCTTGGCGCGTGGCAGGCCAGTTTCCCCACGGCGTCGCCTTCCTGGACCTGTCCTTGGTGCAGGACCCAGCTCTGGTCCTGCGCTCCCTCGCCAGGTCTCTGCGGCTGGTGGAGCGGGCGGACCAGCCCCTCCGGGAGCAGATCGTGGACCGCCTGGCCCCCTGTCAGCTCCTCCTGGTCCTGGACAACTTCGAGCACGTGGTTTCCGCGTCCCTCGAGGTTGCCGACATCCTGTCCGCGTGCGCGGACGTGAAAGCTCTGGTCACCAGCCGCGAACCCCTCCACCTCACCCGGGAGGCAGAATTTCCCCTGCAGCCGCTTCCGAGCCCCGACCCGGGTGCTCCCGTCCGCCCGCGCGCCCTGCTCAACTACCCCGCGGTGGAGCTGTTCGTACAGCGCGCCCAGTCCGTGGCTCCGGGGTTTTCCCTCACGCAGGCAAACGCGCCTGCGGTGGCGGCCATCTGCCATCGCCTGGAGGGGCTGCCTCTGGCTCTGGAGCTGGCTGCGGCTCAGGTGAAGACGAAGCCACCGGAGGCCATCCTGGCCGAGTTGGCCGGAAGCCTCGCTGGGCTGCGCAGCACCACCCGGGAAGCACCGGAACGCCACCGTACCCTGCAGCACGCGGTCACCTGGAGCGACCAGCTCCTCTCCGAACCGGAGCGCCGCCTGTTCCGCCGCCTGGCCGTCTTCGCCGGCGGCTTCACAAGACAGGCGGCCCTACGGGTGTGCGGGGACCTGCCGGAGGTGAGCGCGGGAGTCACCTCCCTCGTGGACAAGAACCTGCTGCAGACCTCCCAGGGAGGCGGAGAGGAACGACTCCGCATGATCGCAGCCGTACGGGAGTCCGTCCTGCCCCTGCTGCGGGCATCCGGGGAGCTGGCGGCGGCCTGCGCGGCTCACGCCCTGTACTTCGCCGACCTCGCGGCCACCGCGGCACCCCTTCTGCGCGGACCGGAGCAGGTGGTGTGGCTCGACCGGCTGGAACGGGAACTGGACAACTTCCGGGTGGCCTTGTCTTGGCTGCTGGCCCACCAACCCGAACACGCCCTGCGGACCGCCTGCAGCCTGTCCGCCTTCTGGTACGTTCGAGGACACATCCGGGAAGGGCGGGAGTGGCTGCAGCAGGCCTTGGAAGCTGCGCCCGAGGCCTCCTCCCTGCGGCCTGAGGCCCTCTGCCACGCCTCCCTCCACAACCGGCTGGAGGGCCGGCCCGCGGAGGCCCGGCGGTGTGCGGCAGAGGCCGTGCGCCTGGCATCTCAGGCAGCTCCTCCCCTGCAGGCCCTCGCCCTCTTCACGTGGGCCACGGTGGCGCCCGAGCAACAGAAGGAGTCCGCCCGAAGCCGGGCTCTCGCGGCCGCCCGCGCATCAGGAGACCCCTGGCTCGCGTGCGCCGCGGCAACCCTGGCCGCCGAGTCCGCGGCGGATCTCGCTCTCGCGGCACAGCTCCAGGAGGAAGCCGTGCAGGCCGCCGGGCGGCTCAGGGACCGCTCCCTGCTCGCGACCTCCCTGGCTGCCGCTGCGGACGTCGCCTGGCGACAGGGCTCTGCGGAGGACGCGGACCGCCTGTACCGCGACAGCCTGCGGTACGCCCACGAACTCGGAAACCCCTGGACGACTCTGCGGGCCCTGGAAGGGCTTGCGTGCACCGCCGCCGCCGCGGGGAGGCTCCGTCGCGCCGCCCTCCTGTTGGGGGCGGCAGAGGCCACCCGGCAACGGGTCGGAGCCGCGGAACGGCCGGGCCCGGCCGCACGGTGTCTGCTGGAGCTCGGACAGCGCCTGGCGCGGCCTGCCCTGCAGCGGGCCCGCCAGGCGGGCCGCGCTCTGTTCCAGGACGACGTGGTGAACCTGGCCCTGGTCCGGGACGAATCTCTCTCCACTTGGGCCGGGCCAGGTGGCAACCCTGTGGCCCTGTCGGAGCGGGAACGGGAGGTCGCGTTGCTAGTGGCCCAAGGCCGCACCAACCGACAGATCGCCAGGGAGCTGGTCATCTCCGAACGCACCGTGGACAGCCACGTCCAGAGCATCTTCAACAAGCTGGGCTTCCACCGGCGCAGCGAGGTCGCCGCCTGGGTGGCCCGTCACGACCAGAGCCAGCCTGGGCTGTAGTACCGGTCTTCCGGAACCGACCCCGGAGCAGCCGCGTGCGCCCGGGACACGTCGGTACAGATTTCCTCCCACTCCGTAGTTCCCCGGAGGCGCAAGACCTCACCGGCAGCTACCCTGGGGGAGCCGCCGACGCGGCAAACCGGCTCTCAGGAGGTCGCAATGAAATGGAAAGTTCTAACCCTCGTGTTCACCGCGGCAGTGCTGACCGGGGTGTCCGCGGGGACCGCCCAGCCCATCGGCGTCCCGTCCGCAGCATCGTGGACGGCGCAGTACGAGCGCGAGTACACGTCCCCCGAGGATGTCACTCCCGCGACGAGGCCTCCGCAGTTCGTCGCGACCGTGCTCGTGGAGAGGAAGGTGCAGGCTCTCCCCGCAAGCCCCTTGTTCTGGCAGATGGAGCGCTTCTCGGGTTTGGAGCCGGCTGAGGAGGCTAGAGGCGCGTACGGCCTA
>BEII01000236.1 GCA_002898935.1 bacterium HR32 | reverse complement strand
CCCTATGTGGGCAAGGAACTTCCCGTCATCGCCTGGATCTGGGCGCGGACGGTGCCGAGCCCGAACCCCGCGGCGCGCCGGGCGCCCGTCCCGCTCATGAGCACCTTCTGGCTTTCGAGCAAGAAGGGGAGCGAGGCCTGGCTGGAGCCGGTGGTGGACCGGGCGGCGGGCACGTGGCGGTTCCGCGTGCGCACCGGCGCGCCGAAGCAGCGCGAGGTGGTGAAGGCGGGGACCAAGAACGCAGGCTCTGGCTTCCGCTGCCTCCTAACAGGCGCGCCGATTCCCTTCGAATACGTCCGCGAACAGGGAACGCAGGGCCGAATGAGCATCGCCATGGTGGCGATGGTGGCCGATGTAGGCAGGGGACGGGTCTACCTCCCCGCGACGCCCGAGCAGATTGCGGCAGCCGGAAGGGCAAATCCGTCCGGCTTTCCCGATACGGATCTGCCCGATGACGCCCTCGGGTTTCGGGTGCAGAATTACGGCATTCGCAAGCACTGGCAGCTCTTCACCCCCCGGCAGCTCACGGCGATGGTGACGCTCTCGGACCTGGTGCGGGAGGTGCGGGCGGAGGTGCGGCGGGATGCGCTCGCGGCGGGGCTCCCGGAAGCCGAGGCCAATGCTTATGCGGACACGGTCCTTACCTTCCTCGGCCTAGCTAAAAGCAAATCCTTGGACTTTCACAACTCGCTGAGTCGGTGGAGCCACAGCTCGTATCAGCCCGTAAGGGGCCTGTTCGGCAGACAGGCCATCCCAATGGTTTGGGATTTCGTAGAGGCGAACCCCCTAGAGAACACTACTGTTTCCTGGGGCGGCGTCGTTGACAAAGTCGCGGAGTCACTTGAAGCGGTATCCGTGGTGACGTTACAGCAAGGCCGCGCCCGCCCCATCGACGCCGCCAGCCCCTGGGACGGCCTCAAAGACGTCCTCGTCTCCACCGACCCGCCCTACTACGACAACATCGGCTACGCGGCGCTGTCGGACTTCTTCTACGTCTGGCTGCGGCGCACCATCGGCGACCTCTACCCAGACCTCTTCGGCACGATCCTGGTGCCCAAGGAGCCGGAGCTGGTGGCCGCCCCCGAGCGCTTCGGCGGCGACAAGCGGAAGGCTAAGGAGCACTTCGAGGCGAGCTTCCGGCGGACCTTCGCCGTGCTGCGGGAGAAGATGAACCCGCGCTTTCCCCTGACCGTCTACTACGCCTTCAAGCAGGACGACGAGGCAAGCGGCGCCGACGAGGAAGCGGGCGGCAACGGGAACGCCGAGCGGGTGGACCGCACCACCGGCTGGGAGACGATGCTCACCGCCCTGGTCGAGACCGGCTTCCAGGTCACGGCCACCTGGCCGGTGCGGGCGTCACAGGCGTGGCGGATGCGCGCCATGGGCTCGAACGCCCTCGCCTCTTATATCGTGCTGGCCTGCCGGCCCAGGCCCGCGGACGCCCCCCAGACCGACCGGCGCTCCTTCGTAGCGGAACTCAAGCGTGAGCTGCCCATCGCGCTCCGACGCCTCCAGCAGGGGAACATCGCCCCGGTGGACTTCGCCCAGGCAGCGATCGGCCCCGGCATGGCCATCTACTCGAAGTACAGCCGCATCGTGGAGGCAAGCGGTCGGCCCATGAGCGTCCGCACGGCCCTGGCCCTCATCAACCAGACCCTGACCGAGGTGCTGTCCGAGCAGGAGGACGAGTTCGACAACGAGACGCGCTGGGCGATCGCCTGGTACGAGCAGCACGGCTTCGAGGAGGGCGAGTTCGGCGACGCCGAGCTGCTGTCGAAGGCCAAGGTGACGTCGGTGACTGGACTCGTGGAAGCGGGGATCGTGCACTCCCGGGGCGGGAAGGTGCGGCTGCTGCGGCCAGAGGAGCTGGCGCAGGACTGGGATCCCGAGAGAGACCGGCGACCGACTGTGTGGGGAGCCGCGCACCACCTGCTGCGGGTCTACTACCACGAGAAGCTCGGGGACAAGGCCACGGCCGGGCTCCTGCGGAAGCTCGGTTCACGAGGAGAACTGGCCCGCGACCTCGCCTACCGGCTCTTCGCCATCGCGGAGAAGAAGGGCCGCTCTCAGGACGCGCAGGCCTACAACGCCCTGGTCCTGGGCTGGCCCGAGCTTGCAAGGCTGGCCCGGGAACCCGGCTCGGGTACGGGCTTGCTTTTCGGAGGCAGGGAGTAGACGTGTCTGAGGATCTGGTACAGACCATGGTCCAGCGCATCGTGGAACGCTTCCGCCCCGTGCGCGTCATCCTGTTCGGGTCGCGGGCCCGCGGGGAGGCGGGCCCCTGGAGCGACGTGGACCTTCTGGTGGTCCTGGAAGAAGTCGCTAACAAGCGCCAGGCCATGGTGGAAATCCTGCGGGTTTTGAACGACCTCCCGGTGTGTAAAGACGTGGTGGTGACCACGCCGGACGAGATTTCGCGGCGGGGCCACGTGGTGGGCGACGTCCTCCGGTCTGCTTTGCGCGAGGGTAAGGTGGTCTATGAACGGACCTGAACTGCAGAGCGAAGCCAGACGGTGGCTCCGTTTTGCCCAGGAGGATCTCCGGGAGGCAGAGCGGCTCCTGGCCTCGCCCGACTCCGTCCCCCGGCACGTCTGCTGGTTTGCACAGCAGGCCGCGGAGAAATCCCTCAAGGCGGGCCTGGTGCTGGAGGGGATCGAATTCCCGTTTCGCCACGACCTAGACGGGCTACGCAACCTTCTGCCGCCTGGCTGGTCCGTGAAGGAGGCATACCCGGACCTGGGCGAGCTGACGGCGTGGGCGGTGGAGGCCCGCTACCCGGGGGAGTGGCCGGAGGCCACCTGGGAAGACGCCCGCCGTGCGGCGAGCCTGGCAAGGGCCGTCTACCAATGCGTCGTCAGGGACTTCGAACGGCGCGGGGTGAGGGTCGAGGGAGGGTGAACCATGGCCATGACCAACCACGAGCGAGTGGGCAAGGCCCTGGACCTCCTGCGGGCGGGTCTGGGGCCGTTTGTCGAGCGGGAGCTCCAGGGGCAGTACCGGGGCCAGGCCAGGGCAGAGGCCGTGCGGCTGGTGGGAGACGACCGGAGCGTGACGGGCAAGGCCATCCGGGACTGGGACGTGGCGGCCCTGCTGCGGGTCATGTGGGAGGGCTGGAACGAGGTGTTCCGCCGGACCCTGGGCCAGGCCGAGCGGAGCCTGGTTTCGGAGCTGCGGGACTGGCGGAACAAGTGGGCGCACCAGGAGGCCTTCAGTAGCGACGACGCGTACCGGGCACTGGACTCCGTCTCCCGGCTCCTTTCGGCCGTGTCCGCCCCGCAGGTGGAGGAGCTGGAGCGCATGAAGATGGAGCTATTGCGGGTGCGGTTCGACGAGCAGGTGCGGGCCGAGCGCCGGAAGGCCGGCGGAACGCTGGTGGAGGCTGCCGCGACGGGTGCCTTGAAGCCGTGGCGGGAAGTGGTGAGCCCGCACCCGGACGTGGCGAGCGGCCGCTACCAGCAGGCGGAGTTCGCCGCCGACCTGTGGCAGGTGTACCTGGGGGAAGCGTCCTCCGAGTACCAGGATCCGGTGGAGTTCTTCCGGAGGACGTACCTCACGGAGAACCTGAAGCGCCTGCTCGTGAACGCGGTCCGGCGCCTCTCCGGGGCCGGAGGCGACCCGGTGGTGCAGCTCCAGACCAACTTCGGGGGCGGCAAGACGCACGCCATGATCGCCCTCTACCACCTGTTCTCCGGGAAGCTCCCGGCGGAGCTCCCGGGCGTGGAGGCCGTCATGGCGGAGGCTGGCGCCCACAGCCTGCCGCCGGTGCGGAGGGTGGTGCTGGTCGGCAACCGCATCTCGCCGGGAAGCCCTTCGGTCAAGCCGGACGGTACCGTGGTGCGGACCCTGTGGGGGCAGCTCGCCTGGCAGCTCGGGTACGCGGCAGGGGGCACCGAGGAGGCCCGGAGGGCCTACGCCCGGGTGGCGGCGGACGACGAAAAGGCCACGAGCCCCGGAGACGCGCTGCGGGAGCTCTTCAACGCGTACGGCCCGTGCCTCGTCCTTATGG
>BEII01000235.1 GCA_002898935.1 bacterium HR32 | reverse complement strand
AGCTCGGGCCGCCCGATCCGCACGCTCACCTCCACGTCCCGCAGCCCAGGGACCTGCCGCAACCGCTGCGCAATCAGGTCCGCATTCCGCGTGAGCAGCGAGAGGTCGTCGCCCCGCAGGCGCACTTCCACGGGCCGCACCGGCCCCGCCACCTGGGCGGTGCCGTACACCACCCGCGCACCCGGGATCTGGGTCGCTTCGGGCTCCGACTGCAACTGCGCCAGGACGTCCACGTCCCGGCGGCGCCGGTCTTCCCGCAGGCGCACGATGAGGCTTGCGAACTGGGGGCCCGTCTCCGCGAACTGGCCTGCGGTCCCCACGTTGGTGATCACGTCCTCCACCTCCGGGACCCGCCGCAGCACCCGCTCCACCCGCTCCGCCACCTGGGCGGTCCTCTGCAGGCTCGAGCCCGCGGGCAGCTCGATCCGCGCGGTCAGCACCCCCTGGTCCACGGTGGGGACGAACTCGAAGCCCAACCGGCCCGCCAACGGGAACGCCACGGCCACGGACAGGACGCCCAGGAGGACCACCACGCCGCGGCGCCGCAGGGCCCACCGCAGCAGCCGCTCGTACCGGGCGTCCAACCAGCCGTAGAACCGGTCCACGGGCCCGAACAGCCGGGCGCTCCGGGAGGGCACGTGCTCGAGCGCGGTGCGCCGCCGCAGCCAGCGCGCGGCCAGCATGGGCGTGAGGGTGAAGGCAGCGAACAGGCTGAACAGCGTTACGGTGGCCACGGTGAGGCCGAAGGGCCGCAGGAGCTGTCCGAACACGCCACCCGACAGACCCAGGGGCACGAACACCACCACGTCCACCAGGGTGATGGCCACGGCCGCCAGGCCGATCTCGCTGCGGCCGTTCAGGGCTGCCTCCGCGGGCGGCTCCCCCCGGTCCAGGTGGCGGTGGATGTTCTCCAGGACCACGATGGAGTCGTCCACCAGGATCCCGATGGCCAGAGAGAGGCCCAGCATGGTGAAGAAGTTCAGGGTGAACCCCAAGGACCCGATCACCACGAAGGAAGAGAGCAGTGAGGTGGGGATGGCCAGGAAGACGATGAGCGTGTTCACGGCGTCGTGCAGGAAGAAGAACACGATGGCGGACGCGAGCACCACCCCCAGCACCAGGGCCAGGAACACGTCGTTCACCGCCTCCCGGGCGAAGGTGGAAGCGTCGCTCGCCACCGTCACCTCTAGGTCCGGGAGCTCCGCCCGCAGGCGAGCGAGCTCCCGCTTCACCGCGTCCGCCACCGCGATGGTGTTGGCGTCCGCGGCCTTGCGCACGAGGACCGTGACGCTCTCCTCGCCGTTCAAGCGGCTCAGCTGCGACCGCTCCGCTACCCCGTCGTGCACCGCGGCCACGTCCCGCAGCCGTACCGCTCCGCCGCCCGGCAAGGGCAGGAGCACGTCCCGGACCTGCTCCAGGTCCGCGAACTCGCCCAGGGCGCGCACCCCGTACTGTCGCGGTCCCAGGCGCAGGGAGCCCGCGGGGACGTTGAGGTTCTCCTGGGCCAGGGCCGCGGTCACCGCCCCCAGGCTGAGTCCGTAGGCCTGCAGGCGGTCCCGGTCCACGTCCACTTGGATCTCCCGCAGCTGGCCGCCGATCACCTCCACGTCCGCCACGCCCGGCACCTGCTCCAGACGGCCCTGGATGCGATCGTCCACCAGGTCCCGGAGTTGCTGGGGCGACCGCGCGCGGCTCGTGAGGGACAGCGACAGGATGGGGAAGGCGGAGAAACTGAAACGCTGCACGACGGGTGTCTGGGCGTCGCGGGGCAAGCGCGCGCGGACCGCCTCCAGCTTCTCCCGCACCGTGGCCGCGGCCGCGTCCAGGTCCGTCCCGAGGGCGAACTCCACCAGGACCAGGGACAGCGCTTCCTGGCTGGTGGCCTGAACCCGCCGCACGCCGGAGACGGTCCCCACGGCCTCCTCCACCGGCTTGGTGACCGCGCTCTCGACCTCCTGCGGTCCTGCTCCCGGGTACACCGTCACCACCGAGACCACGGGGAACTCGATGTTGGGCAGCAGCTCCACGGGCATGCCCCACAGCAGTCGCAGGCCGATCACGCCCAGGGCCACCCACGCCATGAGGACCAGAACGGGCCGCCGGATGGAAAGCCTCGTCAGCCACACAGAGCACCCCTACCGCTGCACGACCACCGCGGACCCGTCCCGCAGCAGCGACTGGCCGGCCACCACGACTTCCTCCCCGGCCGCCACTCCGGTCACCTCCACCCAGGCCTCCGCCGCGAGGCCTGTCTGGACCGGCCGCCGGCGCGCCACCCCGGAGTTCACCACGAACACGAAGGCGCGCCTGCCTTCATAGACCAGGGCCTCTGCGGGCACCGCGGGCACGTCCACCCTGCGCTGTACCTCCACGTGGCCGCGGGCGAACATGCCGGGCCGCAGTGCGCCGTCGGGATTTGCGATCCGCACCCGCACGAGGAAGGTGCGGGTGCGCGGGTCCGCGGTCGGCGAGCGGTCCTCCACGCGTCCGAGGAAGGACCGGCCGGGCAGCGCGTCCACCGTCACGCGCACCGGCTGGCCCGGCCGCAGCCGCTCCACCTGGGTCTCGGACACCACCAGCTGGACGCGGACTGTGCTCGTGTCCGCCACGGTGAGCAGCGGGACACCCGGTGCCGCGTACTCGCCGGGGTCGACGTTCCGCTGCGTCACGAGCCCGCTGAGCGGGGAGCGGACTGTGAGGTTCTGCACCTGCAGCCGCGCCAGCCGGACCGTGGCCTCCGCCTGGCGCACGGCCGCCTGCGCCTGCTCCACGTCCCGCTGCCGCAGGGAGGCCTGTTGGCGGTTGCTCTCCGCGATGCGCAGGGCGGCCTGCGCGGACCGGAGTTGCTCCTCGGCCGCGCGCCGTTGGGCCTGGCTGGCCTCGTGCTGGGCCCGGGCTGCCTCGGCGGCGGCGCGGGCGGCGTCCACCTGCTGGGCGGCGACTGCTCCTTGCGCGAACAGCTGCTGCACCCGCTGCAGGTCTGCCTCGGCCCGAGCCCGGGCGCTCGCGGCCGCAGCCAGCTGGGCGTCTGCGAGCGCGACTTGAGCCCGCGCCGCCTCAACGCCAGCCCGTGCCTGACGCACCTGGTCCGCCGCGGTCTGCGCCACCAGCTCTGCGGCCAACGCGGCCTGGGGGACGCGGGCCCGCGCGGCAGCCAGAGCCGCCTCCGCCTGGTGCACTTGAGCCCAAGCGTCCGAGGCGTCTAGGCGTACCAGCACCTGGCCCGCCCGCACCGGGCTCCCCTCCTGCACCAGGACCTCCACCACGCGGCCCGGGACCTTGCTGGCGACGTCCGCGGTCGCGAGGGCCTGCACGCTGCCCGAGGCCGAGAGCACCTCCACGAGGGTGCGACGCTCCACCTGGCGGACCTCCACCGGGACCGCCCGTGGGCTCGCCGCAGGACGGGGTGCGGGGCCCGCGCACCCCACGGCACCCAACGCCAACAACAGGAGAAACCCGCTCCTGCGCATGGACGCCTCCGGATCACAAGGCGCCGCTCGCCAGCAGCAGCTGCGAGCGCGCCAAGTTCTGGTTGAACCGGGCGACAGCCAGGCCTACTTCCGCCTGCGCCAGTTGTGCCTGCGCCGTGACGAGCTCCAGGGACGTACCGACCCCGGCCTCGAACCGCACGCGGGCGATCCGCAGCGCCTCCCGGGCCTGCTCGGCGGCCCGTTCCGCGGCGGCCAGTTCAGGGCCCGCCTGCTGGAGGGCCAGCCACGCCTGCCGGACCTCGAGCTCCGCGCGCTGCCGGGCCTGCGCCTGCAGAACCTCCAGCTGCTGCAGGCGCAGCTCGGCCTCCCGCACCCGCTCGCGGGTGATCCCGCCGTCGTACAGGGAAAGGGTCACCGCCAGGGTCACCGACCACGCGCCGAATAGGTTCGAGGGGGTGTTGCCGGTGAGGTCGTACTGCGCGGCGAGGGCCACGTTGGGTTTACCCCCGCTGCGCGCGAGGTCCACACCCGCCCGCGCGGCCTCCGCGCGGGCCTGGAGCTCCAAGAGGTCCGGCCGGTTCCT
>BEII01000234.1 GCA_002898935.1 bacterium HR32 | reverse complement strand
GGCCGATGCAGGGCGAGCGCTGCGCCGGGCGATCGGCGACCGGGCGCTGCTCTTCGTGAACGAGCGGGTCGACGTGGCGCTCGTCATCGGGGCCGACGGGGTGCAGTTGCCGGAGACGGGGCTGAGCCCGCGCGAGGTCCGGGAGATCGCCGGCTCGCGCCTGCTGATCGGTCGCTCGGTGCATGACTTCGAGGGCGCCGAGCAGGCAGCCGCCGAGGGCGCGGACTTCGTCATCGCGGGGAACGTTTACGAGACCGGCAGCAAGCCGGGCCAGGCCGGGCGCGGCCTGGGGTTCATCCGCCGGCTAGCGGAGCGCTGCCCGATCCCGGTGATCGCGATCCGGGGCGTCACCCCGGAGCGCGTATCCGAGGTGCTGCGGGCCGGCGCCTGGGGGATAGCCGTCACTTCAGGTATCCTGGGGGATGCGAAGCCGGCCGAGGCGACGCGGCGCTACCGGGAAGCGCTGGACGAGGTGATCGGCGGTGACGATTGAGATCGTGCTGAACGGCAAGCGGGTGGAAGTGGACGGCGTGCGTACCGTCGGCGATCTGCTACGCCTGCGCAACCTGAACCCGCGGCTCGTCGCCGTGGAGCACAACGGCGAGATCGTGCCGCGCGACCAGTACGACCAGCGCGAGCTAGCGCCGGGCGACCGGCTCGAGATCGTCCACTTCGTCGGCGGGGGCTAACGCGATTCGCTGGCTCCCCGCTTCGACTTATCGAGCAAATGGCATATACGAGCCGGGCCCGGCTATGTCCGTCCAGCTTCCCCTATGCCGTGACGGCAACTGTGCGGAGCCCAGGATGTACAATGCGCGCCGCTGGGTGTCGCCTTCGCGGCGCCTCCAGGCGAGCAGGAAGGTCGTCCCGTCAAGATTCGTAGAGGAGAGAAGCTGCGATGAACGACACGCCGAAGTCCGCAAGGCGCGCCAGCCGGGATAAGTCGGCCGAGGGGTTCACGGCCGAGGAACGGGCCGCGATGAAGGAGCGCGCCCAGGAGCTGAAGGCGGCACGCCGCGGCCGGCGAGCGGAAGACGACGAGCAGGCCGTGCTCGCGAAGATCGCCGAGATGCCGGAACCGGATCGGACCATGGCCGAGCGGCTCCATGCGATCATCAAAGCCAGCGTGCCGGACCTCTCGCCGAAGACCTGGTACGGAATGCCCGCGTACGCCAAGGACGGCAAGGTCGTCTGCTACTTCACCCCAGCGTCGAAGTTCAACTCGCGGTACGCGACGTTCGGCTTCAACGACACGGCGAACCTCGACGACGGCACCATGTGGCCGACCTCCTTCGCGCTCAAGGAGTTGACCCCCGACAACGAGGCACGAATCGTCGCGCTGGTGAAGAAAGCGGTGAGTTGAACGTTGAGCCTGCCGCTGGCTGAGATGAGGCCGATGACACAAGCCGGCTGAGGCGCACGCCTGAGGCGGGTGCCACGGTGCAGGTCGCGCAGGCCATCGACCTGGTAGTCACGCCGGCCGCATCCTCAGCGGGCCGCTGCGTACCACCGCACGGCGCGCTCCCAGCGCAGCCTGCTTGCGTCCCGTGTCCGCAAGCAGGCTGGCAGCGGCCAGCTCCCGAATCCTCAGAGCGCCCAGCCAACTACGATGAAGGTAGGCGAGCAAGGCCGAGGCATCCAGGACCAGGCCTTCGATCTCGTCCATCAGCGCGCGTCCTCGCGCCGTGCCTCTTCCCGTCGCTCGGCAATGAGCTCGTCGGCAAGCGAACGCCCCGGCGCGAGATCCCGGTAGAGGCCGCGGAGGCGGCGAGCCTGCTCACGCGCCGAGACGACCCGGAAGCCACCCGCTGCGTCGACAGTGATGATCAACCGATCGCCTGGATGCAGGTCGAGGCGTCGACGGAGCCGCGCCGGTAACACCAACCGGCCACGCTCGTCCAGGACGATAGTGTAGTGCTCGATGCGATTCATAACTTAATGAAACCACATTTTGCCGTATGCCCACATTCTTCAGAGTGTGGACGATAGCAACTATTACCCACGAGACTTCGACGGCCCCGGCGCGCTTTCCCGGGCGCCTACACCGAAACGTCCAGGCGATGTGCGGTAGCCGCGTCCCGGGATCGGAATCGATGGCCGATACTGCAACGCATTGGAACGCGCGTTACGGTCTGGCGATCGCGCCCGGACACCCTGAGGTCAGCGGATGCGGTAGCGCCCGCCAGGGATCTCTTCTCGATTGTGGATGACCACCGTATAGCCGGACTCGTCCCCGCGCTTCGCGCCGGGCGCTCCGGCTTGCGCCGTGCGGACAAAGAGGGAGCCAGGCATCATCAGGGCTGTCCAGCCGAACTGGGCCGGCCACGGCTCGACCTCGATCCCGGTGATCGCCAGCGAGCCGACCTGGGCATCCGTGGTGACCCAGCGCTGGAGCCACGGGCTGAGGCGCGGCCCGAGCAGCCCGGCCGCCAGGATACCGGCCAGGAAGGGCCAGAGCGTGAGCTGGCGGGTAAGGAGCAGAACCCCGAGGAACGTGAGCGCCAGGACGAGCTGCGAGGCGACCAGCGTGGTGCCGCAGCGCGGGTGGATCGCCAGCCGGCGCTCGCCAGCCCGCAGCCGCTCGAGCGCCTCCTGGGCTGCTTCCAGCACCAGGCCAGCGGGGGCACCGCCACGAATCAGAAAGCCATCGGGCCGGGCCATCCCGGTCAGCCGGCTCGGCCCGTAGCGCTCCTCAATCACGTTGATCGTCGCGTGCTCCAGGGCGTGGTTGCGCCGGAGCCGGCGATCGCGCAAGAGCCTAAGCAACTGGCCCGGCGCGGTGACCAGCGTCACCAGCGAGGTCAGTGTGACTCCGATCGTTACCGTCAGGGCGAAGAGCGCCAGCAGGACGAGCGCCGCCAGGAAGATGAGCGTCAAGAACAGCATGGTCAACCTGCCCGATGCCTCGCGACGACAGCACCCAAGTATGCCATGCACCGTGAACGCGCCTCGGCGGCACCGCCGCGGCGTAACGCCCGCTGGGGACCTCGACCCGGTGCTTCAGGTCAACGCAGCCAGCACCATGTTGACGACGATAGCGAGGCGCCGGATGAACTCCTCCCGGCCGGCGTTGAGGTGACGGTTCGAGACGTAGGCCAGCACGAGATCGTATTCCGGCTCGACCCAGAGGGTACAGCCGGTAGCCCCGCTATGCCCGAAGCTAGCGGGAGAGAGCAGATCGCCCTCCCCGAAGTGGCCGCCGGCCAGCTCGAAGCCGATCCCCCAGATGCCTCCATTGGCAGCGAGGCCGACCTGGTTGGAGGTCATTGTCCGGACGGACGCCTGGGAGAGGATGCGCACCGGCGCGTGTGGCGTGAAGAGCAAGGCGAAGCGGAGGAGGTCGGGCAGCGAGGCGACGACGCCCCAGGCCGGGTGCGCCAGGCGCAGGCCATAGCCCGGCCCGTACATGTGGCCGGGCGTGCCCTCCGCCAGCGCGCCGGTCACCTGGGCCAGCCGCCCGGCTTCGTCCGGCGGCAGCGGAAAGTACGTCTCGCGCAGCCCCGCCGGCTCCAGCAGCAGCTCGCGGACCAGCGCCGGGAACGGGCGGCCGGCCACCTCCTCGGCTGCCAGCCCGGCGACCGCGTAACCCAGGTCACTGTAGCTGACCTGCGTGCCGGGCTGGAACTGGAGCGGCTCGCTGAAGGCGGCCTCCACCAGCTCGTCCAGCGGGAGCTGCTGGCGCAGCAGCGTCTCCATATCCTCCGGCTCGTAGAGCAGGCCTGACGTGTGGGTTAGCAGGTGACGGATCGTGACCGCCTCCCGCCCGTCGCCGTCGAACTCGGGTAGCACAGCGCGTACCGGGATACCCAGAGTCAGCACGCCCCGCTCGACGAGCGCCATGATGGTCGCCGCGGTATAGAGCTTGGTAATCGAGGCGAGCGGCCAGAGCGTGTCTGGCCCGGCGAGCAGGCCAGGAGCCGCCTCCCCGCCGTACCACTCCAGGACGATCTGGCCTCCGAGCGCCACCGCCAGGCCGGCCCCAGAAATCTCACCCGCCTCGATGAACCGGGCGATCCGT
>BEII01000233.1 GCA_002898935.1 bacterium HR32 | reverse complement strand
CACCCGCCGCAGCGAGGACCAACACCAGCCCAGCGAATGCCCGGCCCCTCACAGGTACGCCAAGAGCCTCCCGCACGCCACCGTCGCCACCCACACCACGAGGGACACCGCGCCCGCCAGCCGGGCTCTAGCCGGCGGCGGGCCCACGTCCCAGGACGCCGCGGACCGGTACACCCCCCGGTGGAACGCCCACACGTTCAGGCCTGCGGCCGCGACGAGGGCCATCTTCACCGGGAAGACCGGGTTTTGCGACCACTCTGCCGCGTGGGCGGCGAACATGGCTGTGCCACTCGCGGTGACCAGCGCGAACCCGCGCCACGCCCACGGCAGCAGGTGACGTGCGAGGGCGCGCACCGACAGCCCCGGCGACAGCCCCACGAGCCGCAGGTCGAACGCGGCCGCGCAGCCCACCAGGACCGCCACGCCCACGAGGTGGATCACCTCCGCCACCGGGTACGCCCACAGCGCCTGGCGCATCCACGTGGCGAAGGCGGTGTCCTCCAGCCACGCGGCCCACGGAGAAGCGTCGTTCACCGCAGCCGGAACGTCCGGTCTCTCACGGAGATCAGCAGGGCCCGCATCTCGCCCGCCTCCCTGCGGTGCGGGTGGCCCACCGCCACCACCCGCGTGCCGGGTCGCAGCAGGTCGGGGCTGAGCCCCAGGTTGGCCGCGCGCGTGGGAGGCGGGAGCACCACCAGCCAGGAACGGTCCTCTGCCCGCACCCGCACCGTGGCGTGCGGGTGCTCGAAGTGGACCTCCTCCACCGGCCCGGACGCCGTCACGGTCCGGTCTTCGTCGTACGAAGACCAGCCGTGGTGAGCGTACGCGAGGCCCGCGAAGGCCAACACGGCCAGCGCGCCCCAGCTCACGGCGACCCTTCCCTTCATCCTCCGACCTCCTTCCCCATAAGAGGATCCGCCGGCCGCGTCACCCACCTGTGAAGCCTCTAGTGCAGGTCGTCCAGGCCGCTGCGGCGCAACAGGCGCCTGAACTCCCGCTTGCGCCGCCAGCGGCGGTACACGTCCAGGGGGTTTCGCAGGCGCACCGGGGGCCGCGGCCCGAAGGCGTACCGGCCCACCCTGCTGAACCAGTACGCGAAAGCGCATCCCGCCAGCGCGAACGCCCCGAGGGGGAAGGGGAACGAGAAGAACACCAGGGCCACGGCGAGCCAGCCGATCCAGCGGCCCTCCACGGGGAGGGCGAAGTATACGAGGAGCCGCTCCCCGGGGTTGACCACCGACCACGCCACCGCGCAGGCCGCCACGGGCAGCCACAGGCCCGACAGCCCCACCGACCGCCCGAGCGCCGACGCAGCGCCCCACAGGGCGAGGGCTGGGAGCACGGTGGACAGCGCGAGGAAGCGTGCGTATTCCCGCCCGCCCCACGCGCGCTCCAGGCTTCCGCCGAACAGCCACAGCGCGTAGGCGGACAGTACCAAGGCGAGCACGGAGCCGCCGCCGTCCAAGGCGTACGTCAAGGCGGTCCACGGGCGCGCTGCAGCCCACGCGGGGTGGAAACTCAAGCGTACGTCGAACCCCACGAAGGACAGGACGAAGGTGGCGGCGTTGGCGGCCACCACCGCCCAGGTCACGGGGCAGGCGCCAGGAAGGGTGTGCGCCGGACGCACCGTCAGCCCCCAGTGCTGCGCGCCGGGCCCGTGGCCTTCAGCGGGGAAGCCGGCCCCGCAGCCTTACGGGGTCCTGAGGCCCGGGCTCTGCGATCAACTCCCGGGCCGCGTCCACCTGCCCCCACACGTTCCACAGGAGGACGCCGCGCACGCGGCCCTGGTCCAGGTAATACACCACGCCCTCCCGGTACGGCTCCTTCCAGTCCTCCACCACGGACAGCCTCGCGTCCACCTCGCCCACCGCCTCGTACCCCAGGTCGAACAGGTCCGAGTAGAAGAAGGGGAGGTGGGTGTAGCGTTCGTCCGCTCCGGCCAGGTTGCGGCCCGCCACCTGGCCCTGGGTGTTCGCGTTGTCCTCGTGCTCCACGCGAATGCGCTTCCCGAGGGCAGGGTTGAAGAAGCGGGTGACGTCGCCTGCGGCGAACACGTCGGGGTGTCCGGCCCGCAGCGACTCGTCCACCAGGATCCCGTCCTCCACCGGGAGCCCCGCAGAGGCCGCGAGCTCCGTGTTGGGACGGGTGCCGAGCCCGGCCACCACCCCGTCCGCCTCGAACCGCAGGCCCGACTGGGTCTGCACCTCAAACCGCTCCCCCGTGGGTTCCACCCGCGCCACGGCCTGGTTCGGGAGCACTTCCACCCCCCGCTCCCGGTAGTAGTCGTTGAGGAAGCGCGCGAGCCCCGCGGGGAACAGGCGCGCCCCAACCCCGTCTTCCAGGAACAGCATGGTCACCCGCCGCCCGAGTTGGGCGAGGGCTGCGGCGATTTCCGACCCGATGAAACCGCCGCCCACCACCACGAACCGCTCCCGCTGGTCCGCGAGCCGCCGGAGGGTTTGGTAGTCGTCCAGGGTCCGGAAGTACACCGCGCCGTCCGCGCCCAGACGCACAGGCGTCCCACCGGTCGCGAGCAGCACCCGGTCGAAGGCGTACACCTCGCCACGATCGTCCGTGGCCTGCTTGTGGCGCAGGTCCAGGTGGCGCACGGTCCGGCCCAGGTGCAGTTCCACCCCCAGCTCCTCCGTGCGCCGCCAGACGCGCTCGAAGGGCGCTCCCTTCCACAGGCCCTTCGACAGGGGAGGACGGTTGTAGGGAGGGTGCGGCTCCGCGCTCACCAGGCCCACGGGCCCGTCGCGGTCCAGCTCCCGGATCCCGCGGACCGCAGCGTCCGCGGCCATCCCGCCACCGACGATCAGGTACCGGTACCGTCGCACCGCGTCACCTCCTCACAGCTCCCCGCGGGCGCGCAGCGTCCGGTGGACCACCGCCGCGCACGCGTCCACCACCACCTGCAGACCCGCTTCCCGGGCCCTGCGGGCGGCACCGTCGTGGCGGGCGCCGGGCTGCAGCCACACGGCCCGGGCGCCCACCGCCAGCGCGTCCTCCACCACCGCCGGCACGGCCGCCGGCCGCCGGAAGACCAACACCATGTCCACGGGCCCGGGGACGTCCCGCAGGTCCGGGTGGCTCCGCAGCCCCAGGACCTCCCGCACGCGTGGGTTCACGGGCACCACCTCATACCCTGCGGACTGGAGGTAACGGGCGACCCCGTGGCTTGGCCGGCTGGGGCGGTCCGAAAGCCCCACCACCGCGATCCGACGCGCAGACCGCAGGATCTCCCGGGCTTCTTCAAAGGTCCCGTGCATCCTCCGTCTCCGCGCGTTCCAACCCCGCGGCCGACTCCCCTATTCCCGCCCGGCACTCCGCCACGAGCGACTCCAGCGCCGCCCGCGCCCGGTCCACGTCCTCGTCGCGCACCAGCAGGTGGTCGCGGTGGAAGGTGGACACCACCGAGACCGGGACCCCTTCCCGGGCCAGACGGTCGGTCACCACCCGGAGGTAGCCCACCACGTCCATCCGCAGCTCCACGTCCAGGGTGATCATGCGGTAGCCGCCCTGCAGCGCCCGCACCCGCAAGCCCCTGCCCGCGTGCCCCCACTCCACTTCCCGGCAGACCACCGACACCTCGTGGGGTGCGAAGCTCAGGCAGAAGGGCGCGTGGAAGCGGTCCGCCCGGCGCTGGACCGCGCCGGCCTCGGAAGGGGGCAGGCTCACCCAAACCAAGCGCTCCGGCTCCACCACCACGCGGGTGTGGGCGAGGAGTTCTGCCACCTTCGGGTCCACGACTCACCCCAGGGCCTGCTCCAGGTCTTCCAGCAGGTCTTCAGGGTCCTCGATGCCCACCGCCACGCGGATCAACCCGTCCGTGATGCCGGCGCGGAGCCGTTCCTCCCGGGGCACGTGCACGTGGGTGGTGCTGGCCGCGTGCGTCACTAGCGTGTGGACCCCGCCGAGACTCACCGCGAGCTTCATCCACCGCAGCCGCTCCACCACCCGCGCCCCGGCCTCCAGCCCGCCACGGACCTCGAAGCTCAGCACGCCGCCGAAGCCCCGCATCTGCCGGCGCGCCACCGCGTGGTC
>BEII01000232.1 GCA_002898935.1 bacterium HR32 | reverse complement strand
GGCGGAGCGGGTCTTCGTGGCCCACAACCCCGACAGCGATGCCCGCGAGCAGCTGGAGAGGTTGCGCACCAGCACCGGGGGCGAAAAGGTCGCCGTGCTCCGGGAGGAGCTGGCCAGCTGCATGATGGAGTGGTGCGGCATCTTCCGCAACGGCCCGGACCTCCAGCGCATGCTGGACAAGATCGGGGAGCTGCGGGAGCGCTACGGGCGGGTGACGCTAGACGACCGGGGCCGCCGGTTCAACCAGGACCTGCTGGAGGCGTGGGAGCTCGGGTGCCTGTTGGACGTGGCGGAGGCCACCGCCCGATCCGCCCTGAACCGCACCGAGAGCCGCGGCGCTCACATGCGGGAGGACCACCCCAAGCGCGACGACGCCCAGTGGCTGAAACACACCCTCCTGTACCGGGACGGCCGCTTCGCCTACAAGCCCGTGACCATCACCCGCTTCGCGCCGCAGGAGCGCAAGTACTGAAGGAGGCGCCATGAAGGTCCACGTGCGGATCAAGCGCTTCAACCCCGAAAAGGACGCCCGGCCCTACTGGGCAGACTACGAGGTCCCCACCGACCCCTTCGACCGGGTCCTGGACGTCCTCCACTACGTCAAGTGGAACTTGGACGGCACCCTGGCGCTGCGGCGCTCCTGCGCCCACGGCATCTGCGGGTCCGACGCCATGCTCATCAACGGGCGCAACCGGCTGGCCTGCAAGGTCCTGGTGAAGGACCTGGGGACCCGCATCACGGTGGAGCCCATCCGCGGACTGCCCGTCATCAAGGACCTGGTGGTGGACATGGAGCCCTTCTTCGCCAAGTACCGGCAGGTGATGCCCTGGCTGGTGAACGACGAGCCCCCGCCCACCCGGGAGCGGCTACAGACTCCGGAGGAGCGGGCGCGGATCGACGACACCACCAAGTGCATCCTGTGTGCGGTGTGCACCACCGCCTGCCCCATCTACTGGGGCAACGGGGAGTTCCTGGGGCCCGCGGCTCTGGTGGCGGCCCACCGCTTCGTGTTCGACAGCCGCGACCGGGGTGCCGCAGAGCGCCTGGCCATCCTCGCGGACCGGAGCGGGGCCTTCAAGTGCCGGACGGTGTTCAACTGCACCGACGCCTGCCCGCAGGGGATCGAGATCACCAAAGCCATCCAGGACCTCAAGCGGGCCATCGTCCTGAGCCGCGCGTAGAAGACACGAGCGGGGAGGGGCGGTGCCCCTCCCCGCTCCCTGCGCTCGACCGCTACCGTCGGCCGCCCACCAGGCCCTGCTCCCGCCACTTCTGGAACACGCGCCGGATCTGGGCCGCGGCGGCGTCCAGCGCCTGTTCGGGGGTGTCCACCCCCTGGGCCACGCGCGCGAACATCACGTTGAGGATCCAGGTGTTGAACACCTCGTCGATGGCCGCGCTGGAGGGGCCGGGCCAGCCCACGTTGTGGGCCCACTCGTACGCGGTCTCGATGCTGGCCAGCTTGTCGCGGCGGTCGCCCGCGGCCTTGGACACCGGGTCGTCCCGCAGGTAAGCCAGCCGCTTCTCCTTGGGGATGGCGTTCTGGAAGGTCGGGTAGTCGTACGCCTGCGAGGCGTGGAACTTCCCGGGCGGCCAGCCCTCCCGGGCCGCCACGTCCGGGTCGTAGCTCAGCACCAGGTCGATGAGCAGCTTCTTGGCCGCCTCCCGCACCGGCCGCGGTCGGTTCCGCCACAGGAAGTACACCCCCATGACGTGCTCCAGGCCCCGGGCGCCCGCGGGACCCTGCGGCGCCCGCTCCGTGATCCACGTGTTGCGGGCGAACTGTACCGCCCGGGACTGGTTGGGGTTTTCTCCCCGCCGGATGGCCTCGATGGCCATGGCCTGCGCGCTGCGGGCGATGGAGATGGCGTTCGCGGCGATGGAGATCCGCCCCGCCAGGAACTCCTCGTTGTTCGACGCCGCGGTCCACGCGAACACGCCCGGGAACATGGTCTCCTCGTACAGCGCCTTGACGAACCGCAGGGCGTCCAGGGTCCGCTGGCGGAAGGGCGGTACGTCCAGTACCACGTTGCCGGCTTCGTCCTGCTCGCCGGTCCCCCACGAGTACAGGAGGGCCCGCAGCCACATGCCCGTGTCGATCTCCTGGCTCAGCCCGAGCCCCACCGGGTGCCCCATGCGCTTGAGCTCACGGCCCGCGTACCGGATGTGGTCCCAGGTCACGGGGCCACGCACGGGAACGCGTTGCTCGCCCGTGAGTCGAGCGGAGACCTGCCGCCACAGGTCTGCGCGGTAGTGGATGGGGTCCGGCACGAAGTTGTCGGAGACCCCGAAATACCGGCGGGTGACGGGGTTGAAGGTGCTCTTCTCCGCCAGCGGGATGTACGGACCCACGCGGCGCTTGAGTTCCTCGACCACCTCCCGGTGGGCGTCCGTGTCCACCTGCCGCTCCAGGGTCGCGGGAGGCGTCAGGTACTGGATGAGGTCGTGCCCGGGGTCGGCGCCCGCCGCCACCCGCGCGGCTTCCGAGGCGGCGATGGCCGGGATCTCCGCGAGTCCCACGTTCTCCACCACCACCCGCACGCCGTTCTTCTCGCCCCAGCGGGGCGCGAAGACCCGGTTGAACCACTCGTCGTAGGGCGGCACGAAGTGCCGCCACTGTAGGATCCGGAGCGTGACCGGCTGCGCCCGGGTCCGCTCCGTGAGCACCAGCGGGCCCAGGCTGCCGGCCGCCACGCCGATAGCCGCGGACTTCAGGAAGTCCCGCCGGGTCACGCGGCGCCACCGGCCTTCCGCGACCTGGACCCACGCACCGTCCTGCTTGCGCTCCTCCTCCATCTCCATCCCCCCTTCGCCTCGTCCGGCCTCCTCAGCGGAAGGCGCCGCTGAGGGTGAAGCTGCTCACGAACCGCTCGATCACCAGGTAGTACAGCGCCGCCACGGGCACGCTGGCCAGGAAGGCGGAAGCCATGAGCGGCCCCCAGTCGAAGATGTCGCCCCGGACCATGTCCGCCGGCACCCCCACGCTCACCGTCTTCTGGGCCGTGGCGGTCACGAAGCTGGCCGCGTACACGAACTCCTGGGCGGACAGGGTGAAGCTGAAGATGACCACGGTGACGATGCCCGGCACCGCCAGAGGGAGCAGCACGCGGGCCAAGGCGCCCAGACGGGTGCAGCCGTCCACCATGGCGGACTCCTCCAGCTCGCGGGGCAGCCCGCGCAAGAACCCCGCCAGTAGCCACGTGCACAGGGGCACGGTGATGGTCGGGTAGACCACGATGAGCGACCACAGGGTGTTCTGCAGCCGGAGGGTCGTCACCACCAGGGACATGGGGATGAACAGCAGGGTGGGCGGCACCAGGTACACGAGGAAGATGGCAATGCTGGCCCGCTCGCCCCACCGGCCCAACAGCCGCGCCAGGCTGTACGCCGCGGGGACGGTGAGCAGCAGCGTCACCACCACCACCCCCAGCCCCACCAGGCCGGTGTTCACCACCCACCGGCCGAACTGGGTCTTCGTGAAGGCGTATTGCAGGTGCGCCAGGGTGGGCGGCTCGTGGAACCAGAAGGGGTTGTGTTCCGGGTTGTACAGGTCGGAGTTCTGCTTGAACGCGGTGATCCCCATCCACGCGAAGGGGAAGGCGGCGAACACCACGAACACGCCGATGAGCAGAAAGCGACCCACCACCAGAACCCGCCGCCGGGACCGCGCGCTCACCATCCTACCTCCGTCCGACGCGCCGCCCGCAGCACGAACACCGCAGCCAAAAGCAGCACTGGAAACAGCAGCAGCGAGATGGACGCTCCCACGCTCAGGTTCCCGCCCACGATCCCCTTGAAGAACGCCAGGCTGGCCAGCACCTGGGTGGTGTCGAAGGGCCCGCCCCGGGTGAGCACGTACACCACGGTCATGTCCGTGAAGGTGAAGATGGTGCCGAACAGGAGCGCCACCGCGGCCACGGGCGCCAGCAAGGGCAGCATCACGTGCCGGTACTTCTGCCACAAGTTCGCGCCGTCCACCTCCGGCTGGTCCAGGAAGTCCTGGGGGATGGCGGAGTGTCCCGCCAGCAACACCACGGTGGCGAAGGGCA
>BEII01000231.1 GCA_002898935.1 bacterium HR32 | reverse complement strand
CCCGGGCCAGGCGAGGTCCTGGTCCGGGTCCGGGCGTGCGCGGTGTGCCGCACCGACCTGCACGTGGTGGACGGGGAGCTCGGGGAACCCAAGCTGCCCCTGGTACCCGGCCACCAGATCGTGGGCGTGGTGGAGGCTGCAGGCCCCGGGGTGGAGCTGCCGCAGGGCGCACGGGTGGGAATCCCGTGGCTGGGTTGGACGTGTGGGGAGTGCGCGTACTGCCTGCGGGGGCTGGAGAACCTGTGCCGCCGCGCGCGCTTTGTGGGATACCACCGGGACGGCGGCTATGTCGAGTATGCGGTGGCAGATGCCCGCTACGCGTTCCGCCTCCCCGAGGCGTACGGAGACCTAGAGGCCGCGCCCCTGCTGTGCGCAGGGCTCATCGGGTACCGGTGCCTGCGCATGGCCGGCGACGGAGAGCGGTTGGGGCGGTACGGGTTCGGGGCCGCCGCCCACCTGATCGCGCAGGTGGCGCTCTCTCAAGGGCGCCGGGTGTTCGCGTTCACCAGGCCCGGGGACCAGGAGGCCCAGGCGTTCGCCCGCGCGGTGGGCGTGCACTGGGCCGGCGGGTCTGACGAGCTCCCTCCCGAGCCGTTGGACGCCGCCATCGTGCTCGCACCCGTGGGAGCCCTGGTCGTCCAGGCCCTCCGTGCCACCGGGCCCGCCGGGGTGGTGGTGTGCGGCGGCATCCACATGACGGACATCCCTTCGTTCCCGTACCGGCTGCTGTGGGAGGAGCGCGTGGTGCGGTCGGTGGCGAACCTGACGCGCCAGGACGCGGTGGAGTTCCTGGCCCTGGCTCCGCAGGTCCCGGTCCGCGTGCACGCCCGCCCCTACCCCCTGGAAGCGGCCAACGAGGCCCTGGCCGCGCTGCGCGGGGGGAAGGTGGTGGGATCTGCGGTCCTCGTCCCGTAGGACCGGCTCCAACGGCTTGGACGGTCCGGTACTCTGGAAGGGGTGGCCCAGTCGGGGGTGACGACGGTGTCCAACCGACTCGAACGTCGCGCACGCATCTCGGACCTCTTGCGGAGCGCGGACGTGGAGGACCTCCTGAGCCTCGGCCGCGCGGACGTCCTGAGCCTGCACCTGGACACGGACCCCACCAAGCCGGAGAACCAGCGCCCGGAGCCCGCGTACCGCATCTGGGCGCGCAAGAGCGTGCTGGAGCTGGCAACGGGGTTGGGGAGTTCGGAGCGCAAGCGTCTGGACGAGCTCGCGGAGAGGGTGGACGCCCGCCTGCGGGAGGACAGGCCGGGCGGCCGGGGGCTGGTCCTCTACGCCGCGGACGGGCTCTGGCGGGAGTACGTGCTGCCCGTGGGGGTAGAGAACCGGGTCCGTTACGGGTTCGCGGATCTGTGGCCGCTCCTGTGGGTGCGGGAGGCGTACACCCCCTACGGCGTGCTGCTGGTCCACCGGGACCACGCGCGGCTTTGGGTCACGCACCTCGGCGAGGCGGAGCTGGTGGAGGACGAGGAGTTCCACCTGGACCCCAGCCAGTGGCGGTTCGCTTCCGGCAAGCCCCCCTCGTTCGCGAAGGGGATGGGGATGCCGGCAAGCCGGGGTGCCCAGCGCGACACCTTCGCCTCGCGGGTCGAAGACCACGTACGCCGCTTCTGGAGCCGGGTAGCCTCCGCCGCGGGCAAGGCCGTGGAGGAATTGGGCGTGGGGCGGCTGATCGTGGGCGGGCCGCCAGAGGCCGCGAGCGCGGTGTGCGACCTCCTCCCGGAGTCGGCGCGCCGGAAGCTGGTGGGGACCGTTTCCGTGCCGCCGCAGGAAGAGTGGCCGGCTGTGCGGGAGCGCGTGTTGGAGGTGGCGCGGGAGGATCAGCGCCGCCGACACCACGAGGTGCGGGACAGGTTGCGCAACGGCGAAGGCCCAGGCGGAGCTGTGCTGGGGCCGGAGGCGACCCTGGACGCGCTGCTGCGGCGTCAGGTGCTGGTGCTCGCCGCGGACCGTGACGTGGACGGCCGCGCGTGGCTGTGCACAGGGTGCGAGTTCGCCACCCTGCGGCCGGACGAGCGCTGCCTGACCTGTGGGGCGGGGCTCGTGGAGGCGTCGTGGACGCAGGTCCTGCCCGCCCTCGCCTGGCGGAACGACGCGCAGGTGGTGCTGTTGGAGCCCGGCCTGCTGCGAGAGCACGGCGGGGTGGGCGCGCTGCTGCGCTACCGGTAGGAGGGGCGGTGGGGCTCCGTTCCGCGCCGTCGGGTCTGCGACCGGGTCCGCAGCCGGGAGGTGGGTGAATGCTGCTTGCGTCCCGGGCCATCCCCTTTGAAGTCCACGGGGGCGGTCGGTTCGTCCTCCCCGACCGCGACTTCACCCCCGCGTACCTGCGGGCGTACGAGGAGGGCCGTCTGCGGGAGAAGGTGGAGGAGGCCTTGGAGGCCCTCCGCGACTGCACCCTGTGCCCGCGGAACTGCCACGTGGACCGCCTGCAGAACCGCTTCGCGGTGTGCAAGGTGGGCCGCTACGCGCGGGTTGCGTCCTTCTTCCCACACTTCGGGGAGGAGGACGTGCTCCGGGGCTGGGCGGGCTCGGGGACCATCTTCTTCGCGTGGTGCAACCTCAGGTGTGTGTTTTGCCTCCATCCCGATACGCGGATCGCCACCGACCAAGGCCTCGCGCGGATCGCGGACCTGTTCGAGCAGGCGCGGGGCGAACCGACCGGGTACGAGGAGTGGGTTCGGTTCGTCCACGGGAAGATCCGGGTTCTCACACGAACCGGCACTTGGGCCCCGATCACTAAAGTGTTCCGCCATCGCTTCGTAGGCCACCTGATTCGGGTCAAGCCCTTCAACTGCCCGCCGATCCTGTTGACACCCAACCACGAAGTGTTCGCCATCCCAAAGGAAGGGGCCAAAGAACCTGTCCGGGTGCGGGCGGAGTACCTGACGAAGGACAGTTACCTTCTGGTCCCCCGACGTATCCAGCAGTCGTCGGCGACCCAGCTCGATATCCAAGGCCTACTCTCCACAGGAGAACCGGTCCTCCGGACCTGGCGCCTCCGTCGCGATACGTCGGACGAACTAGGAAGCCTCTTCTCGCAGCCGTTGACCTCACGGGAATTAGCCATCCTTACTGGGTATCATCCCGCGTACGTGCGGAGACTCCGGGGACAGTGGCGACGCGGCCACTTGCTTGCGGATACAGGATCCAAAGTAGCCCAGGTGGTCTCGGAAGGGGATCGGGTGCGCTTCCGGGCTGGGCGCCAGCCGGGCATCCCGTCCAGGCTCGCCGTGGACCCCCGGTTGGCGTGGCTCCTCGGGATCTACTGCGCCGAGGGGCACGTAACCGCCCAACGAGATCGTCCGAATTCCTACAGACTCGTCTTTTCGTTCGGTCGCCACGAGTTGGATTTGGCGAGTCGTACGCGGAAGGTTCTGGAGGAGCTCTTCGGCGTGCAGCCGGAGGTGCGCGAGCGCCACACGACGCGGACGGTGGAAGTCGGCAAAGCCTCTCTCGCAACCCTATTCGCAGAACTCTGCGGGAAGGGAGCGCGGCACAAGCGGGTTCCGCCGATCCTGATGGGCTGTCCCGTTGACGTGGTCCAGGCGTTCCTTGAGGGTGTCCTAGAGGGGGATGGCTGTGATCGCGGAACGCATCGGGTGGTCAATACGATTTCTGAGCAGCTCGCAATGGAGCTCTTCCAGCTCGGACTCCGGCTGGGCATGCTTCCGAGTTTCTACCGCTGGGACCCCGCACCGACGAAGATGATCGAAGGGCGGGAGGTGAAGCAGTCGCCCCTGTACTACGTGAAGTTCCCGAAGCCCGATCCGAAAACAGGGCGGCCGCGCGCGAAATGGAAAGCAACAGAAGAGTACTTTCTGGTACCAATTCACCGGATTGAACGTGTTCCCTATGACGGCCCTGTGTTCAACCTCGAGGTGGACGATCCCGATCATTCGTACGCTGCGTCGTTCGTGGCAGTGGGCAACTGCCAAAACTTCGAGACCAGCCAGATCGGCGAGGGCGTGGACGTCACCCCCCGCGAGCTCGCCGCCATGATGCTGAAGCTCCAGGAGCTGGGCTGCCACACCATCAACTTCGTCACCCCGGA
>BEII01000230.1 GCA_002898935.1 bacterium HR32 | reverse complement strand
GTACGCGTCCCCGGTCACGTTCCAGCCACCCTGCACGTAGTCCCGCTGGCGTTCGTCGTCCAGGTAACGGCACCCCGTGGGCCCCTTGACCGCGAGCCGCCCGACCTGACCGGGCGGCAGCCGCCGGCCCTCGGGGTCCAGCACGGCTGCCCGGTAGCCGGGCACCGGCCTGCCCGTAGCGCCGGGTCTCGCCTCCTCCTCGGTGTGCGAGATGAAGATGTGCAGCATCTCCGTGGAGCCGATGCCGTCGATGATCTCGATGCCGGTGGCCTCCCGCCACAGGGCTCGGGTGGAGGCCGGAAGCGCCTCGCCCGCGGACACGCACTTGCGCAGGGTGCGGAGGTCTCGCGCGGACACCTGCGCAGCCATGGCCCGGTACGCCGTGGGCGCAGTGAAGCACACACTAGCTCCGAACCGCTCCATGCCCTCGAGGAGGGCCTCCGGCGTCCCGCGCTCCAGCAGCACGCTGCAGGCCCCGATGCGAGCCGGGAACAGGACGAGCCCTCCCAGCCCGTAGGTGAACGCCAGGGGCGGGCTCCCGGCGAACACGTCGTCCGGCCCCGCGCGCAGCACGTACTTCCCGAAGGTGTCGCACACCGCCAGCACGTCCCGGTGGAAGTGCACGCACCCCTTCGGCTGGCCGGTGGTCCCTGAGGTGAAGGCCACCAGCACGGGGTCGTCGCTGGCGGTCTCCAGAGCCTCGAAGTGGGCTGGCTTGCGGGCCATGGCGGCCTCGAGCCCGTCCGGGCCGTCAGCGCCGAAGAACCGGACCTCCCGCAGGGACCCGACCCGCCGGGCCGCCTCGTCGAGCTCGTCCCGCAGGCGGCCGTCGCACAGGGCGTGGGTGATCTGCGCCTTGGCGATCACGTCCCCCAGTTCCTTGGCCCGCAGGAGGGGCATGGTCGCCACCACCACGCCACCTGCCTTCACGACCCCGAACCAGCAGGCCACGAGCAGCGGCGTGTTGGGCGCGCGCAGCAGCACGCGGTTGCCCGGCCGCAGCCCCATGTCCTCCACCAACACCCGGGCCACCTGGTTCGCCCGGCGCCACAGGTCTTCGTAGGTCCACTCCACGCCCGGCGCCCGCACGGCCAAGCGCCCACCCTCGCCCCGTTCCACCCAACGGTCCAGCAGCTCCGCCGCGCAGTTCAGCCGTTCCGGGTAGCGGAGCTCCGGCAGCTCGAACAGGAACTCCGGCTGCAGCTCCGGCGGCGGCAGCCGGTCCAGCACGAAGCGGTCCTCAAACGCCGTCCGCCCCACGGCTCTCGCCCCCTCCCTCACGCAGCAGTTCCCGCGCCACCACCAGCCGCTGGACCTCCGTGGCACCCTCGTAGATGCGCAGCGCCCGAACCTGCCGGTACAGCGCCTCCACGACGGTGCCGCGGGTCACGCCGAGCCCTCCCCACAGCTGCACCGCGGCGTCCACCACCCGTTGCGCGTTCTCCGTCGCCACCATCTTGGCCATGGCCGCCTCACCCACCGCCCGCTCCCCGAGGTCGTGCAGCCAGGCAGCCCGGTACGTCAGGAGTGCGGAGGCGTCCACCCGCGCCGCCATGTCCGCGAGCGCCGCCTGCGCGAGCGGCAGGTCCGCCAGCCGCGCGCCGAACATCCGACGGCCCACCGCGCGGTCCCTCGCCTCGTCCAGGGCCCGGCGGGCGAACCCCACCGCGGCCGCGGCCACCGTGGTGCGGAACACGTCCAGGGTCCGCATGGCGACCCGGAAACCCGCGGCGCGTTCGCCCACCCGCTGCACCTCGGGAACCCAGCAGTCTTCGAAGCGCAGGGTGGCGAGCGGGTGAGGCGCCGAGGCCTCGATGCGCTCCACGACCTGCAGGCCCGGGGCGGAGGCCTCCACCACGAAGGCGGTGATCCCCCGGGCGCCGTCCGCTTCGCCCGTCCGCGCGAACACCACGTAGAAGTCCGCGATGCCGCCGTTGGACACGAAGGTCTTGGTCCCGTTCAGGACGTAGCCGCCGTCCTCCGGCCGTGCCTCGCACCGCAGCGCGGCCGCATCCGATCCCGCCTCCGGCTCCGTCAGGGCGAAGGCGGGGATGGCTTCGCCCGAGGCCACCCGGGGGAGGTAGCGGCGCCGCTGGTCCGGGGTGCCGAACAGGCCCACGGGCGCTGACCCGAGGCCCTGCAGCGCGAAGGCGAAGTCCGCGAGCCCATCGTGGTAGGCCAAGGTCTCCCGTACGACGCACAGGGTCCGCACGTCCAGGGTGTCGCGGGCGCCGCCGAACTCACGGCCGCAGACCGCGTAGCGCAGCCATCCGGCCTTCCCGAGCGCGGCCACAAGCTCCCGGCAGGCAGCGTCCACGTCCTCCGGCTCCCGCCACCGCAGGTGGTCGCGGGCCCACGCGTCCAGTCCGGCCCCCAGCGTCCGGTGCTCGGGGCCGAAGAAGGGCCATTCCCAGTGCGTGCGGTGCACTAGTCCCCCTGGAACTCCGGCTTGGCGCGAGCGGCGAAGGCGCGGTACGCGCGGTCGAAGTCACGGGTGGCCATGCACATGGCCTGCGCCTGCGCCTCCGCCTCCAGCGCCTCGTCCAGCCCGAGCGTCCACTCGTGTTGCAGCATGCGCTTGGTCATGGCCAGCGCGAACGCCGGGCCCTGCGCCAGCTCGCGGGCCCAGGCCGTCGCCGCCGCCAAGAGCTCCTCACCGGGCACCACGCGGTTGAAGAACCCCCACCGCTCGGCCTCGTCCGCGTCCATCATGCGGCCCGTGTACAGGAGCTCCGCGGCGCGCCCCAGGCCCACCACGCGGGGCAGCAGGGCGCAAGCGCCCATGTCGCAGCCCGCGAGCCCCACGCGGGTGAACAGGAAGCCCACCCGGCTTCGGGGTGTGCCCACCCGCAGGTCGCACGCCAGGGCCAGGGCCGCGCCCGCGCCGGCGCACACACCGTCCACCGCGGCCAGCAGCACCTGCGGGCAGCGCCGCATCTGACGCACCACCTCCGTGGTCATGCGGGTGAACCGCAACAGCCCCGGCGCGTCCGACTCCACCAGGCGGCCGATGATGTCGAACACGTCGCCCCCGGAGCAGAAGTCACCCCCCGCACCGGTCAGGACCACGGCCCGTACCTCCGGCGAGCGGTTGAGGCGCGTGAAGAGCTCCCGCAGCTCCGCGTAGCTGTCGAAGGTCAGAGCGTTCTTGCGCTCCGGCCGCCGCAGGGTGACGGTGCCGACCCCGCCGTCCAGGGACCAGTCCAGGTGGGCGGGCGCAAACCCCTTCAGCCCGCCGCGCTCTCCGGGTATGTCCAGGGGTTCCATAGGACGCGTCCAGCCGGTCACGGGCCACCTCCCCTGCGGCGCAAGGCGTCCGCCACGCTCGCTTTGAACCGCGCCAGAAGCTCGTACAGGCCCTCCCGCTCCTCCCGGGAGAGCCCGCGGAACAGCTCCACGATCCACGTCTCGTGCACCGCCGCCATGCTGCGGAAGCGGCGGCGGCCTTCCGGGGTCAGGCGCACCCGCACGGCCCGGCGGTCCCGGCGGTCGGGCTGGCGCGTCACCAACCCCTCCGCCTCCAACTGGTCCACCAGGCGGGTGACGTTGCCCGCGGTGACCATCATGCGGCGCGACAGGGCGCGCATGGGTAACCCCTCGGGATACCGCTCCAGCTGGGCCATCAGGTCGAACCGGGCCAGGCTGATGCCAAAGGTCTTCCGCAGCCGCGACTGCACCTCGGACTTCACGAGGTTGGACGCGGACAGCAACCGCAGCCACAGCCGGATGGACTTGTGGTCCTCCTCGGTGGCCCGGGCCTCGAGCCCCAACACGTCCACGTGCTCCCGGGTGGCCGGCACCGTGTCCTCCTCGTTAGGCCACCCCAAGAACCGCTGGTGCGATCCTTGGGGATCCCGGTCTAGTACCTCGGTTCCTGATCCACGGAGATCTCTCCAACACGCTCCGCGCTAGCGACGCGCGGGTGCCCGGTCCTGGGCCGCGCGCGCCAGGATCCCTTCCAGCTCCTCGATGGCGGCTCGGGCGCCGGCCTGCGCCGCCCGAGCCCGCGCCATGAGCCGTTCCAGCTGGTCCTTGCCGTCCAGGTACTGCTTGGGCCAGCCCACGTCCGGGTAGCCGATGCG
>BEII01000229.1 GCA_002898935.1 bacterium HR32 | reverse complement strand
CGCCGCCGGCGGTTGAGCTTCGGCGCTGCCGAGGTCGTGTGGGGGCGGAAGCGGTGAGGGAGCGGCCAAGCTTCTACGCGCTAGCGCCCGGGGGCTGGCGGGACTACGTGACGCTGCTCCACCTGCCGTACACCGCTTGGCACCTGAGCTATGTCGTCCTCGGCGCGTGCACCGCTTCCCAGTTTCACCCCGACCGGCTGGCGCAGGCGCTCGCCGCGTTCGCGCTGGGTCTCGGGGTGGCCGCCCACGCATTGGACGAGTACCGCGGCCGACCGCTTCGCACCCGGATCCCGGACCGCGTGCTGGTGGCCATGGCGCTTGTCTCCCTCGCAGGAGCCGGGGCGGTGGCCGTCCACGCCGCCCTCACCACCTCTCCCTGGGTCCTCGTGCTCGCTGCGGTGGGTGTGTTCCTGGTGCTGGCGTACAACCTGGAGTGGTGGGCAGGGCGCCTGCACACCGACCGGTGGTTCGCTCTGGCGTGGGGTAGTTTCCCCGCCTTCGTAGGACACTGGTCGCAGGCCCTCCGGGTGGAGCCCGCGGGGCTTGTGGTGGTGGCCGCAGCGTACGCCCTGAGCCGCGCGCAGCGGGAACTCAGCCAGCCGGCCCGTATCCTCCGCCGCCGCGTCGTCTCCGTCTCCGGAGAGCTCCGCTACCGGGAAGGCGGCGCCGAACCCCTCACGGAGGTACGGCTGCGGGAACCTCTCGAGGCCGCCCTGCGACACCTGTCCTGGGCCTTGCCCCTGCTGGCCCTGGCCTCGGCGCTGGCCCGGGCGCGCCTGACGTGAGCTTGCCAACGTAGGTTGTCATTGTTAGCATCCCCGGGGAGGTGCAGGGGCATGGCCACGGGAACCACCCTCTATCTGCGCGGGGTACCGCGGGAGCTGGTGCGGGAGGCAAAGGCGGAGGCCGCCCGACGGGGGCTCACGCTGACGGCCTTCGTGGCGGAAGCGCTACGCCGCGCTCTGGAGAGCACAGGGCCTCGTCCGGAGGTGCGCCCCGCGGACGAGCTCGCGGAGAGCCTGCGCTGGTTCGAGCAGAACCGGGCGCGCCTCCTCCGTCGCTACCGGGGCCAGTACGTGGCCATCCACCGCAACCGGGTGGTGGACCACGACCGCGACTTCGACGCCCTGGCCCGGCGCGTGTTCCGTCGGTTCGGGCCCCGGCCGGTGTGCATGCCGAAGGTGACGGAGGGTGAACGCGTGGTGCACGTGCCGTCCCCTCGGCTTGCGGAAGCGTAGCGTTGGCCCAGGCCCCTCGGCGCCGGGACGCGTTCCCCTACGACCGCCGCCGCAACCCGCCCGCGCCCGTCCTGCCCGTCCGGGTGGGCGTACCCGGCGCGGAGCCCGCCGCCGCCCTCCTCGCCCTCGTGGACAGCGGCGCGGACCTCACGGTGCTTCCGGAAGGCTTGCCCGCGGCTCTGGGCCTGCCCGCGGTCGGCCAGCTCACGGTGCGGGGCGTGGCAGGTTCGGCGCAGGCCACGGTCTACGCCGCAGCGCTGGAGGTGGCCGGACGGCAACGCGTGGCGGAAGTCGTGGCCCTGGGAGGGGAGGCGCTCCTCGGCCGCAACGTCCTCAACACCTGGGCGCTCACCCTGGACGGGCCGGCCGAGACATTGCGCCTGGGCCGATAGGAGCGTGTTCAGGAAGGGGTGCTCGGCCGACACGGAACGGATCCTGCGGCGACTTCTTGGGGATCCTGGTCCCCTCTGATGCACGGTGTTTCATGACAGGCTCAGCGCCGGGCGCAGCGCCAGACTACTGGCACCTGGCGCAGCTGGCCCTGCCGGTCCCAGTAGCGGATGTAGCCATTGCGGCAGCCGAACGCGAACAGCTCCCAGGTGAGCTCCACGTCCCTGCGGCAATACTCCACCACCCGCTCCACCTGCCCGGCCCGCCACCACCGCAGTGCCTGCCAGCCGTCCGCGGACTTCCCCCGGCCGAGAGTCGCCAGAGCCGAGTGGTGCAACCCCACCGGGCGCCGCACCGCCCGACGGACCTCCTCAAGGATGTCCAGGGTGGGAAGCTCGTGCACGGAGGGGCCCCCGTAGCGCTCCAGCACGCGGTAGTCGAACGAACGCACGGCAAAGCCCACCACGAGCTCCGCGCGGTGCAGGCGCTCCAGCAGCGCCGATGCGTGGCCCTCGAAGTACGCCCGGTAGGTGCCGGACGCCGCCTCGTACACCACGGCCACCGCGAGGCGAGGCGCCCTCGCGCGCCCCGGCTTCTCCCCGCCCCAGTCCTGCGTCTCCACGTCCACGACCACGACGCCCACAGTTGCGCCCTCCCCTTCACCTCTCGACTTCCGTTTCTCCAAAATTCCAGTCCACGGTCCCAGCCGAACCGGAGATGCTCGGAGGGAACCAACGCGGGCGGATCGGCGTGCCCGCTCCTCACGGCACCAGCATCAGCTTCAGGCACGCGACCCGTCCCGCGGCCAGGTCCTCAAAGGCCGACGGGCCCGTCTCCAGGGGTCTGCGTTCCACGATTTCGTCGGGCAGGGACGCGACGAGGCGCAGGGAAGTCTGAAAGTCCGCGTCCGTGTACGTGTAGCTCCCCTGCAGGCGGCGCTCCCCGAGGATCACCGGATATAGGTCAAGCGTGGTGGCGTTGTCGTGGAGCCCCAGGAGCACCAGTGTGCCGGCCTCGGCCAGCCGCTCCACGCCCGTGCGCCGGCTCCCCTCCGACCCCACCGTGTCCACGACGAGTTCCCACTGGCCTCCCGGGTCCTCGCCCACCTCCAGCCCCAGGCCGCGGAGGAAGGCACGCCGGGCCGGGTTGGTCTCCACCACCACCGGCTGTATCCCGGCCCGGGCCAGGCCCCACGCCACCAAGTACCCGATGGCACCACCCCCGAGGACCAGAGCGCGGCGCGCACGCCCGGGCTCTGCCAACGCTACCGCGTGGGTGGCCACCGCGAGGGGTTCCGCGAGGGCACCTTTCCAGACCGGCAGCCCCTCCGGCAGCACGTGGAGCTGTTGCACCGGCACCGCAACGCGCTCCGCAAACGCCCCGGGCCGGTCCAGTCCGATGAGCGCACGGGCCAGACACAGGTGGCGCCGGCCCTCACGACACCGCGGGCAACTGCCACAGCTGACCAGAGGGTTGACGGCTACCGCCTTGCCCCGCCACGCCTCGGGACCTTGCTCCACCGTGCCGGAGAACTCGTGCCCCAGCAGCAACGGTGGGACCCGCCGCCGCCGCATTCCCGGACTTCCCCGGTAACCTTCGAGGTCACTGCCGCACACCCCGCACGCCGCCACCCGCACCACCACCTCGTCCCCCGCCACGGGGTCCGGGACTTCCCTCAGGGCCATCCGGCCGTAGTCCTCGAAGTACAGGGCACGCACGCCAGTCTCCTTTCTCTCCCTGACCTTATCACGGGACCGCAAAAGGGCGATGGATCACGCCCGTCTCCCAAGATGAGTAACCCGTCTCCGCGTTCATCAAGCTGCTCGGGCTTCAATGGGGCCGTGACCTTGCGGTCACGGAAACAAGATCCGGTGAGGCGTGCCGAGTATGCTCGTGTGAGGCTTCAATGGGGCCGTGACCTTGCGGTCACGGAAACGCGCGCTGCTGGACAGCCCGGACGGGTGGGGCTTGTCGCTTCAATGGGGCCGTGACCTTGCGGTCACGGAAACCCCACTCGCTCACGCCGGGCAAACGGAACCTGGTGAAGCTTCAATGGGGCCGTGACCTTGCGGTCACTGAAACCTGAATAAACCGAAGAGGACCGGCAAAAAACCGAACGCTTCAATGGGGCCGTGACCTTGCGGTCACGGAAACCTCTTCCTCCACGATGCCAGCGGTGCGGCTCCGCCAAGCTTCAATGGGGCCGTGACCTTGCGGTCACGGAAACGCCGTCTAGCAGCTCCGTTCTTGGACTTACCCCGCTTTAGTGGACAGGGTAACGCTGACAGATTCAGGATTCGCTGACCACCTCCTCTCGAACTCCTCCGGGGACAGGTACCCCAGGGCAGAGTGCCGCCTCCTCCGGTTGTAGAACCCCTCCAGGTAAGCGAAGAGCACCGACCGGGCTTCTTGCCGGGTGCGGAAGCGGCACCGGCTGAGCACCTCCCGGTTCAGGGT
>BEII01000228.1 GCA_002898935.1 bacterium HR32 | reverse complement strand
TTCTCGCCGTCTTCTCCCAGGATCACGCCCTGGTTAAAGAGGCGCAGCATGGGCTCCAGGAACCGGAGGAGCCCCAGGTCCGCCAAGGCCTTGGTGAAGAACCGGGTGTACAGGAGGTGCATCACCGCGTGCTCGGCCCCGCCCGTGTACTGGTCCACGGGGCACCAGTAGTGCACCTCCTCGATGTCGAAGGGGCCCTGATCGTAGTGCGGGGAGACGTACCGGTACTGGTACCAGGAGGAGTCCACGAAGGTATCCATGGTGTCCGTCTCCCGCTGGGCCTCCCCACCGCACCGGGGGCACCGGGTCCGACGGAACCCCTCGTGGTACTTCAGGGGGGACTCTCCCGTGGGCATGAAGTCCACGTCCTCGGGCAGCAGGACCGGCAGGTCCTGGTACGGCACGGGCACCGTCCCGCACCGGTCGCAGTACACGATGGGGATGGGGGTACCCCAGTACCGCTGCCGGCTGATGAGCCAGTCCCGCAGGCGGTAGTTCACCGCCCGCCTGCCCCGGCCGGTCTCCTCCAGCCACGCGATCACCTTCGGGATCCCCTCCGGGACGGGCGTGTTGTCGAAGGGGCCGGAGTTCACCATGCGGCCCGGGCCCTCGTACGCGGCCTGCAGGGGTTCCGCGAGGGGCTCTCCCGGCGGCTGGATCACCACGGGCACGGGCAGCCCGTACTTGCGGGCGAACTCGAAGTCCCGCTGGTCGTGGGCCGGCACTCCCATGATGGCGCCGGTGCCGTATCCCATGAGGACGTAGTCTGCGATCCAGATGGGGATCCGCTCCCCGTTCACGGGGTTGGTGGCGTAACTCCCGAGGAACACCCCCGTCTTCTCCCGCTCCGTGCTCAGGCGATCGATCTCGCTCTGCCGGCGGGCCTGGTAGGTGTACGCCTCCACCTCCGCCTTGCGGCCGGGTTCCGTCAGGACAGGGACCAGGGGGTGTTCGGGGGCCAGGACCATGAAGGTGGCGCCCCACAAGGTGTCGGGCCGGGTGGTGAACACCACCAGGGGGTGTTCGGAACCGTCCGGCGCGTGGGCGCGGAAGGTCACCTCCGCCCCCTCGCTGCGGCCGATCCAGTTGCGCTGCATGGTGACGATGCGCTCCGGCCACTCGATCCCCGAGAAGTCCAAGAGCTCGTCCGCGTACTGGGTGATGCGGAAGAACCACTGCTCGAGGTCCTTCTTGACCACCGGGGTCTCGCACCGTTCGCACCGGCGGTCCTGACCCACCACCTGTTCCCGGGCCAGGGTGGTGTTGCAGTTCGGGCACCAGTCCACGGGCGCCAGCGCCCGGTACGCCAGCCCCGCCTCGTAGAACTTCAGGAAGAACCACTGGTTCCACTTGTAGTACTCGGGCTCGCAGGTCACGATCTCCCGGGACCAGTCGAACATGGCCCCCATGGACCGCAGCTGGCGCCGCATGCGCTCGATGTTCCCCAGGGTCCACCTCTTCGGGTGGATCTTGTGCTTGATGGCCGCGTTCTCCGCGGGCAGGCCGAAGGCGTCGAACCCGATGGGGAACAACACGTTGTAGCCCCGCATGCGCCGGTACCGGGCGGCCGCGTCGCTGGGGGCCATGGCGTACCAGTGGCCGATGTGCAGGTCCCCGCTGGGGTACGGGTACATGGTGAGGAAGTAGAACTTCGGCCGGTCGCTGCGGTCCGGGGTGCGGTACAGTCCGTCCCGCTCCCACCGCGCCTGCCACTTGGCCTCTGTGGCCTTCGGGTCGTACCGCCCGTTCATGCCTCTCGCCCCCTCCTCACTCCCCCGACGGCGTCGGCTCCGACCGCACCCGCACGGGTGTCAGCCACCCGTGCCGGTCCTGCGCCCGCCCGCTCACCACGTCGAAGAACGCCTTCTGGACCCGCTCCGTCACCGGCCCCCGCCGGCCCGGGCCCACGGGCACCCGGTCCACGGACCGCACGGGCGTGATCTCCGCCGCAGTACCCGTGAGGAAGATCTCGTCCGCCAGGTACAGCATCTCCCTGGGCAGGGAAACCTCCCGCACCTCGTAGCCCAGCTCGCGGAGCAGGGTGATTGCCACCTGGCGCGTGACCCCGGGCAGGATGGAGTGCGCCAGGGACGGGGTGTACACCACTCCGTCCCGCACCACGAACACGTTCTCGCCGCTGCCCTCGCTCACGTACCCCTCCACGTCCAGGGCGATGGCCTCCGCGAACCCCGCGTCCCGCGCCTCCATGGTCATCAACTGCGAGTTCACGTAATTGCCCGCGATCTTGGCCATGGCGGGGTGGGTGGACGGCGCCATGCGCCGCCACGTGGACACCACCACGTCCACCCCCTGCTCCAGGGCCTCGGGTCCCAGGTACGCGCCCCACTCCAAGGTCAGGATGGCCACCTCCACCGGCGCCTTCCGCGGGTCGAGCCCGAACGCACCCGCTCCCCGGTACACCAGCGGCCGGATGTAGCACGCCCGGTGCTCGTTCCGGCCCACGGTCTCGAGAATGGCCTCGGACACCTCCTGCGGGCTGTAGGGCAGCTCCATCCGGAAGATCCGGCAGGAGTCGAACAGCCGGCGGACGTGCGCCGCAAGACACAGGACCGCAGGCCCCTGGGGTGTGTCGTACGCCCGGATGCCATCGAACACGCTGCTGCCGTAGTGCAGGGCGTGCGCGGCCACGTGCACCCTCGCGTCCTCCCAAGCCACGAACTGGCCGTTGTGCCACACGTACCGACCGGGCGTCATGCTCCCTCCTGCCCTCATGAACGCTGCGGGCCCCCGTCCGCCAAGGGACGGAGGCCCACCTCCGCGGTACCACCCTCGTTGGTCAGCCTGGTGGAGCCAAGGGGACTCGAACCCCTGACCTCGTGCATGCCATGCACGCGCTCTCCCAACTGAGCTATGGCCCCATAGCCACCCGCTCGTCGCCCGTTCACGCGGGCTCGCGGCGCCGGCTACCCCCGCGGATGCGGGCTCGCCGGCGCGGCTCCCGGGCGAGGTTCCGCCGGCCCGCCCCCGGTCTCACCGGCCCCGGGGTCTCTCCGTAGCCAGGTCCTGGCGTACTGCTCCCGGTCCTCGCCTGTCTTCCTGACAGAAGTATACGGTCCGGCCAGCCGGCGTCAAAGCCTGTTACTGGGCCGGGCGGATCACGAAGGCGCCCGTCATCCCCTGCGCCGCGTGCTGGCCCACGCTGCAGAGGAAGGCCACCTGGCCCGCGGGGACCCTGGGCACCGTGAACTCCACCTCCGCCCGCTTGCCGACGTCCACGAACACGAACCGCCGGCCGTCCGTGGTGGTGCCCTGCCGGAACTCCCCCCGGACCGTGAGTTCCGCCTCGTTGAACAGCTCGGAGGCCATGTTGTGGGGCCGCTGGCTGTCCTCGTTCACCAGCTCCAGGACCACCCGCTCTCCCTGCCGGAGTGGAATCACGTTCGGCTCGAACTTGAAGGACGTCATCGAGACGCGGATCACCCGCGGGGCGGGACCAGCTCCTGCTGCCGAGACTGCAAACGCCGCCACGGCGAGCGCCAGCAGGACCCTGCGCAACGTCATGCCGTGCCTCCCTTCCAGTCGGTGTGCACCGGACGGTGCCGGCCCCATGGAACCCGGAGGCTGTAACGGAGCCGTCACGCGGTGCCCCCCCGAAGCCTCTGGGAGCTTGTCCTCGAAGGCGGAGCGGGGCACCGGCCCCCCGAGATCGCCGCGGGATCCTTGCGGCGGTGTACTAGCCGCCCAGGTACGCGCGCTTGACCTCCGGGTTCGCCTGCAGTTCCTGCGCCGGGCCTGCCAGCACCACGGACCCCGTCTGCAGCACGTAACCGCGGTGCGCCACCTGGAGGGCCATGTACGCGTTCTGCTCCACCAGCAGGATGGTGGTACCCTGCCGGTTGATCTCCTGGATGGCGTCGAAGATCTGTTCCACCAACAGCGGCGCGAGCCCCATGGACGGCTCGTCCATGAGCAGCACGCGGGGGCGCGCCATGAGCGCGCGGCCGATGGCCAGCATTTGCTGTTCGCCGCCCGACAGGGTTCCGGCCACCTGCGCGGAGCGTTCCTTGAGGCGGGGGAACAGCGCGAACACCCGCTCCAGGTCCTCCCGGACGCCTGCGGGGTCCTGA
>BEII01000227.1 GCA_002898935.1 bacterium HR32 | reverse complement strand
GTTCCGGAAGCCCTTGGGGAACAGCGGCCGGATAGGCCGGTCCATCAGGCGGGAGGTCAGGATGGCCTTCTCACCCGGTCGGCCCTCCCGCTTGAAGAACCCGCCCGGGATCTTGCCGGCTGCGTACAGCCGTTCCTCGAAGTCGCAGGTGAGGGGGAAGAAGTCCACGCCTTCCCGGGGCTGCTCGGACGCGGTGGCGGTGACGAGCACCACGGTGTCCCCGTAGCGGACAGTCACCGCACCTCCTGCCTGCTTGGCCAGCTTCCCGGTCTCGATCTCCCACTCTTTGCCCCCGACCTCGAACCGCACGCTCTTCGTGTCGGGTACGCTCCACTGGACCTCCATGACCTACACCCTCTCCTTCCTGCACGTAGACTGGTCTTCCCGGCGGGAAGGAGGAGTCACGATCACCGGGAACCACACTCCCGCGGGAGTGTGCGTCGCGATGATCGGAGGCCCCTCGACTCCCGACCGGATGCCCGTGTCCTACTTCCTCAGTCCCAGCCTCTCGACGACCTCCCGGTACCGCTGCGGATCCTCGCGCTGCAGGTAGTTCAACAGCCTGCGGCGCTGGCCTACCATCTGCATCAGGCCGCGCCGGGAGTGGAAGTCCTTGCGGTGCACCTTCAGGTGTTCCGACAGGACGTTGATCCGCTCCGTGAGCAGCGCGATCTGGACCTCCGGAGACCCGGTGTCGTTCTGAGACCGCCCGAACTCGGCGATCTTCTGCTGCTTGACCTCCTTGGAGAGCGCCACGTCTTCTCCTCCGCACAAAAGTCGCCCGTGGCCGAGCGGACGCCGCAGCCGCGTACCTCCCAGCCAGGGCCTGGGTCCATCGTAGCACGCTCGTTCGGAGCCGGCAAACGCTTACCGCGCCTGTCGCCCGAGCGCCCAGCGGACGACCTCCTCCTGACCCTCGGGGAGAGGCGGGTACGGGAAGGCGTGCAGCCGGGCGGGCGGCCGGGACTCGCGGCCAGGGAAGAGCTCCACGTGGAAGGGATGCCAAAGCTCCAGCGTCTGCGGCCGGGCCTGCTGCGGACCCTGTCGCACGGAACGGACGTCTCCCGGCCCGAGCCCCAGCGACTCCAGAAGCCGCCACAGCGCGTCCTCCGGCGCCTCTCCGGGTCGGAGGGGTTCCTTGGGCAGCCCCAGCTTGCCCTCCCGTTCTGCGAGCAAGACTTCTCGCCCCCGGCTGACGCAGGCCACCACCTCGTGTTGGTCCAGCAGCTCGCAGGCCTCCTGAACCCGTCCCTCCCGCAGCAGCGACCGAATCCGGGAGCTACTGACCCGCTCGCCCCCGTGATAGACCGCCGGGCACACGTGCACCTCGAAGCCCAACGCCTCGCCCATCTGGCGCAGCAGCTCCACGTCGCCCCGTCGGTCTCGGCCGAAGCGGAAGTCCGGGCCGCAGACCAGGGCCCGAGCGCCGAGGGCGCCCACCAACAGCTCGCGCACGAACGCCTCGGGCTCCGTGCGCCGCAACCTCTCGTCAAACCGCAGAACCACCGCGGCGTCCAGGCCGAGGGCTGCCATGCGGCGAAGGCGTTCCTCCAGCGGGAGGACCAGGAAGGGCTCGCTCGCCCCCGTGATCACCTGCTGCGGGTGCGGGTGGAAGGTTACCGCCACCGCCTGCCAGCCGCGCTCCCGGGCCTTCCGGACCGCGTGTCCGAGCACCGCCCGATGTCCACGGTGGACCCCGTCGAAGACCCCCAGGGCCACACACGTCGGGGAGCCGTCCCGTGGGAACTCCCCGGGGTCCCGGTACACCCTCATGCGCGCGGCGTGGGGCTGCGGAACACCTTGAGCGGCCGCAGCTTCCCCCCTTCCGCACGGCCCAGGGCGAGCAACGACCCGTCCTCGTCGAGCACCTTGACCAGGGAGGCGGGAGGGACGCTGAGGTGCGGCGCCACCTTCCAAAGGGGGACCGCCTGCCCATGCACCACGGCGCCGCGCAGGGCGCCGGTGACCTCCACCTCGGGCAGCCCCGGCAGGGCTTCGGACCCCGGGGTGATCACCTGGTCGAGACGGCCCGCCGCCACCGCCTCCTCCAGCTCCTCCAGCGTCACCGCGCCCTCGAGGGTGTACGCACCCACCCGCGTGCGGACCATGAAGCCCGCGTGCGCGCCACAGCCGAGCCGTTCGCCCGCGTCGTGGCACAGCTGCCGCACGTAGGTGCCCTTGGAGCACGTGACGTCGAACAACACCCGCGGGGGCTCGCACCGCAGCACCCGCATCTCGTATACCGTGACCTCTCGCGGAGCGCGCTCGACTTCCACCCCCTGTCGGGCCAGCTCGTACAGCCGCCGGCCTTCGTGGTGCACCGCGGACACCATCGGGGGGATCTGGCGGATCCGTCCCACGAACCCGTTCAGCACCTCCTGGATCCGGCCGCAGTCGCGTTCGGGCTCGCGGCGCTCCAACACCTCTCCGTACGCGTCCCCCGTGTGCGTGCGGACGCCCAGCACGAGCTCCACCCGGTACGCCTTGTCGGACTCCATGAGGAACTCGCTCAGCCGGGTGGCGGTCCCCACGCACACCACGAGCACGCCCGCGGCCCCAGGGTCGAGGGTGCCCGCGTGGCCCACCCGCCGCGTGCGCAGCAGCCGGCGCACCGCGTCCACGCAGTCGTGGGACGTCATCCCCGGCGGCTTCAGCAGGTTCACCACACCGTCCGGGACGCTCACGGCGCCTCCCCGAGGAACGCGACCGCCGCCGCCAGGGTGTCGCGCACCACTTCCTCCACGGGCCGCTGCGCGGTGAAGCCCGCGGCCGCGGCGTGGCCCCCGCCGCCGAACCGGGCCGCGAGGCGGTTGGCCGCCACCCCGTCCCGGGCGCGCAGGCTGACCTTCACCCGGCTGGGTTCCGCCTTGAACAGCAGCGCAAGCCGCACTCCCGCGATGCTCCGCAGCGCCTCCACGATGTTCTCCGTGTCCTCCCAGCGCGCCCCCGCTTGCTGCAACAGCGCCTCGTCCACCGTGGTCCAGGCCACCTGTCCGTCCGCGGACAGCTGCAGCCGCGCCAGTGCGAGCCCCAGCAGCCGCACCGCCCCCACAGGCCGCGCCTCGTAGATGCGCTCGTAGATGCGGTGCGGCCGGGCGCCGCGCCGGACCAGCTCCGCCGCCCGGAGGAAGGTCTCGGGCCGCACGGAGGCGTACCGGAAGGAGCCGGTGTCGGTGAGCAGGCCCGTCATCAGACACGTCGCCATCGCCTCGTCCACCTCCACCCCCAAGGCGCCCACCAGCTCCCAGACCATCTCGCACACGGACGCCGCCTCGGGGTCCTGCCACACCACGTGGCCGTAACCGGTGTTGTCCAGGTGGTGGTCCAGGTTCACCACCAGCCGGGCGGACGACAGCGCTGCCGCCAGCCGCCCGGCCCGGGAGACGTCGCTGCACTCCACCGCCACCGCCACGTCCAAGGCACCGTCCACCCGGTCCACCACCCGCTCCGAGGTCGGCAGGAAACGGTAGGCGTCGGGAACGCCGTCGGTGCTGGCCACCACCACGTCCACCCCGAGCCGGTCCAGGGCGAGGCCCAGGGCAAGGGAGCCTCCCAGGCAGTCTCCGTCGGGGTTCTCGTGGTTCACCACCAGCACCCGACGGGCGGACCGCAGGGCGTCAGCGACCGCCGCCTTCACCCTGCGGCCCTCCTTGAGAGCCCTCCAGCTCCCGCAGCAGCTGCAGGACCCTCGTGCCCCGCTCGATGGAGGTGTCCAGGCGGAACTGGATCTCCGGTGTGTGGTACGTGCGCAGGCGCTTGGCGAGCTCGCTGCGCACGAACCCCACCGCGTGCTGCAGCGCCTCCATGGTGCGGGCCCGCTCCTGCTCCGACCCCAACACGCTCACGTACACCTTGGCGTGCCGCAAGTCGCTGCTCAGCTCCACGTCCGTCACGGACACGAAGCCGATCCGGGGGTCCTTCGCACCCCGTTGCAGGATCTCGCTGACCTCCTCCCGGATGAACTCCCGGAGCTTCTCGACCCTCTGCGGAGAAGCCATGACCGTTCACCCGCCCTCGCCGTCCGACTGTAAGCCCCAGACTCCCTCACCGGAACTCCACCTCGTAGTCCACCACGTACGCCTCCCGCTCCCGCTCCAG
>BEII01000226.1 GCA_002898935.1 bacterium HR32 | reverse complement strand
CCGGGCCACCCCACAACCCGAACTCCGCCAACCGGTACCCGGCCTGGGCCAGCCGCTCGAAGGCCAGCCTGCGGAACTGGAGGACCGCGCTCGCGGGCAGCGACACGCACAGGTAGTCGAACAGCCTTCCCCACCTAGCCCGCAGCCGGCCGTCCGGCTGCGACCGCACGCGCCTGGCGAACTCCTCGCCGGGCCGGTGCCGGCCTCTCCAGAACTCCTCCGCGTCCTCGTCCGGCAGCCTCTGCGCCCGGTGCTCCCGGCCTATCCGCAAACACCGCTCCACGGACGCCTCCACCACTTCCCGGGGCCCGTCGAACCCCACGTACGCGGTGGTCTCCGTCCGGAGGCCGCCCGGCGCGGTTCCACCCCGCCCCGGCTCCTCGCCCACGTCCAGCACCGCAGGCCGCAGGCCCACCTCCACACTGGCGACCACCCAAGCCCACGCGTCCTCAAAGCGTTCAAACCGCAGTGCGACCAGGCGCTCGGCCTCGGGGACGGGCCAGGCTCGCAGCGTGGCGGCGGTGACGACGCCCAGAGTCCCCTCGGCCCCGCAGAACAGCCGGTGCAGTTCTGGCCCCGGGCCAGGGCTCGGCACCGAAGGCGTCCGCACCACGTGCCCTCCCGGCAGGACCACCTCCACCCCCAGCACCTGGTCCGCCATGCGCCCGTAGCCGCCCACCCGGTAGCCCGCCCCGTTGGTGGAGACCGCTCCCCCTACGGTGGCGACGTGGACGCTCCACGGATCGTGGGCCAGGAACAGCCCGTGAGGCCCGAGCGCCTCGTTGAGTTGGACCAGCACCACCCCGGCCTCCGCCTCCACCAGCCGGTCCTCCCGCGAGATGCGGCGCACCCGGTTCAACCCACGGAGGTCGACCGTGACCCCGCCCTGGACTGGCGTCGCGCCGCCCATGACCCCGCTCCCGCCCCCGAACGGCACCACAGGGACTCCTTCCGCGTGCGCCCACCGCAGCAGCTCGCACACGTGCTCAACGGTCGTGGGCCGCACCACCGCCGCAGGCAGCACGTCCGCGGCGACGCCTGCACGGTAGGCGCGGGCAGGGACGAGGGCGTCCGCGGCGTACCGCGCCAGCTCCCCAGGGTCGGTCACCACAAGGCCGGGGAAGCGCCGCGCCAGCTCGCCTCGGAGAAGGCTACATGAGGCCGCCTCGGAGCGGCCGTGCCTTGGCTCGCGCATCCTGTCACCTGTCTACAGGATAGTACGTGGCTGGGTGCGGCCGCGGTCCCGCCGCAGTCGTGGCTGTAGGGTGCCGTGGGGCTGGAAGGCGTCTTGCACCACCTCCACCCTGACCGCCGTGCCTGCGGGGTCCAGGTCCACCGCCACCGCGTCGAACCGGCAGGGTGGCGACCTTCCGAGGCGCTGCAGGTACGCCGCGCCCAAGCGGGCCAGCTGTTCTCGCTTGCCAGGGGTGATGGCCTCCAGGGGGTGTCCGTGGTCCCGCGCCCGCCGCGCCTTCACCTCCACGAACACCAGGACGCCCTGGTGCTCGCAGACCAGGTCCAGCTCGCCGAAGCGGAAGCGGACGTTGCGGTCCACCACGCGGTAGCCTCTGCGCGCCAGCGCGCGTGCCGCCGCCTCCTCCGCTGCGCCCCCGACTCCCCGCAGTCCACGCAGGCGTACGGGAGGGGCCGGGAGCAGCCCGCGTAGCCACCGGACCAGTGCCAGCATCCCAAGACTGAACGTTCCAGGTGGAAGTTTTGTCGCCGGTGCCTACCAGAGCTCCAGCGCCATGCCCCCCACCGGGGAGAACGACCGGCGGTGCACGGGGCTCGGGCCCAGGCGTCGCAGCGCCTCCAGGTGCGAAGCGCAGGCGTACCCCTTGTGCTGCGCGAAGCCGTACCCGGGGTACTGGCGGTCGAGCTCGGCCATGATACGGTCCCGCTCCACCTTGGCGAGGATGGACGCAGCGGCGATGCACGCAACCCGGGCGTCCCCCTGGACCACCGTCCGCTGCGGGCAGGACACCGCCAGGCCCGCGCGGCCGTCCACCAAGACCACGCTGGGTGCCACGCCCAGGCGCTCCACCGCGCGGCGCATGGCCAGGCGTGAAGCGTGCAGGACGTTGAGCCGGTCGACTTCCTCCACGCTTGCCTCCGCCACCGCCCACGCCACCGCCCGCCGCCGGATGGCGTCGGCCAGCCGCTCGCGCTCCGCAGGGGCGAGCTGCTTGCTGTCCCGAAGGCCCCGGATGGGCCGTTCGTCTAGCACCACCGCCGCGGCCACCACCGGCCCGGCCAGCGGCCCGCGGCCCGCCTCGTCCACCCCCGCCACCACGGGGTAACCGTCCCGGCGGAGCGTGCGCTCCAGGCGGTACAGGGAGGCGCCGCTCAGCGGACCACGCCCACCCGGTGCGGGGGCCAGTACACCAGCACCGCCTTGCCCACCACGTTGCGGGTGGGCACGAGGCCGAAGAAGCGACTGTCCTCGCTGTTGCACCGGTTGTCCCCCATGACGAACAGGTGGCCCGGGTCTACCTTCCGGGGACCGTAGTTCTGCGCGCAGGTGCCGTCCCCCTGGCTGGGCGTCAGGTCCGGGCGGGCGGCCCCGTTCACGAACACCACACCCGCCCGCAGCTCCACGGTGTCCCCGGGGAGCCCCACCACCCGCTTGACGAAGTCCTTACCCGGGTTGAGGGGGTAGCGGAACACGATCACGTCGCCGCGCTGGATGGGTGCCAGGCGGTAGTAGAACTTGGCCACCAGGATCCGGTCGCCCACCCGCAGGGTGGGTTCCATGGAACCGGAGGGGATGTAGAAGGCCTGAACGACGAAGGTGATGATCACGAAGGCCAGGACCACGGCGAACAGCGCCGCGTCCACCGTCTCCAGCACCACGCGGCGCACGGGCGGCGAGAACAGGTACGCCCGCCGGACCAGGGCCCGTGTGGCCAGGAGCACTGCAGCCACCCCCAGGATCACCACCGGGATGCTGGGCTCCGGCAGGGAAACTGACAGCACCGCTCCTCTCACCGAGCCGACCCCTCCCGTGCGGGCCGGGAGGGGCTAGCGCCGCTCCTTGATCCGCGTGTCCTTGCCCACCTTTTCCCGCAGGTAGTACAGCTTGGCCCGGCGCACGCGGCCCCTTCGTACCACCTCGATGCGTTCCAGGCGGGGCGAGTGTAGGGGGAAGATGCGCTCCACGCCCACGCCGTGGGCGATGCGCCGCACCGTCACCGTTTCCCGCAGCCCGCCGCCCCGCCGGGCCACCACCACGCCCTCGAAGGCCTGCACCCGCTCGCGGCCGCCCTCCACCACCTTGAAGTGCACCCGCACGGTGTCGCCGGGCCCGAACTCCGGGAGCTTGGTCTTCAGCTGCTCACGTTCCACGAGGGAGACCCTGTCCATGGCGTCCTCCTGCCGCGCCGCCGCGATCACGAACACAGATTATACACCAGAGTCCGCGCGCTCCCGTTCCTCCCGCAGCACCTCCTCCAGAAGGGCACGGTCCTCGGGGGTCAGGGCCGCGGTGTGGAGCAGGTCCGGACGCCGGCGCAAGGTCCGCCGCAGCGCCTCCTTGCGCCGCCACCGGGCGATGGCCTGGTGGTTGCCGGACAGTAGGACGTCCGGCACCCGCAGCCCCTCCACCTCCACGGGCCGGGTGTAGTGCGGGTAGTCCAGCAGCCCCCGGACGAAGGAGTCCTCCTGCACGGACGCCTCGTCGCCCACCACGCCCGGGACCAGGCGTGCGGTGGCGTCCACGATCACCATGGCCGCCAGCTCGCCGCCCGTGAGCACGTAATCACCGATGGAGACCTCCTCGGCCCTCAAGCCCTCCACCACCCGCTCGTCCACGCCCTCGTAGTGGCCGCAGAGGACCACCAGGTGGCCGCTGCGGCTCAGCTCCTGCGCCATCCGCTGGGTGAAGGGTTTGCCCTGCGGAGACGTGAGCAGCACGCGGCCGAGCCCGCCCGCCTCCTGCGCGATGGCCCGGGCGGCGGCGAAGAACGGCTCTGCCTTCATCACCATGCCCGGTCCGCCCCCGTACGGGTAGTCGTCCGTGGTCCGGTGGCGGTCGGTGGCGAAGTCCCGCAGGTTCCACACCCGCACCAGCAGGATCCCCGCCCGCTGCGCGCGGCCCAGCAC
>BEII01000225.1 GCA_002898935.1 bacterium HR32 | reverse complement strand
GGTCCCCGCGGGGGGAGGGGGGGCGGCAGGAAACCGGGAGGCAGGCGGGCCGGTCGTCACCAGGACGCCGCGGCGGGAGGCCGGGGTCCACTTCGGCCACCAGACCCGCCGGTGGAACCCCAAGATGGCCCGCTTCATCTTCACCGAGCGGAACGGCATCCACATCATCGACCTGCAGAAGTCCGTGCCCCTGTTTGAGGAGGCGTACCGGTTCGTGCGCGAGACGGTCGCGGAGGGGGGTTCGGTGCTCTTCGTGGGAACCAAGAAGCAGGCGCAGGACGCCATCCGGGAGGAAGCGCAGCGGGCGGGCATGCCGTACGTCAACCAGCGGTGGCTGGGCGGCATGCTGACGAACTTCCAGACGATCCGCAAGCGGGTGGAGCGGCTGCGGGAGATCGAACAGCTGCGCGACGCGGGCCAGCTGGAGATGCTGCCGAAGAAGGAGCAGGCCCGGGTGCTGGACGAGCTGGCGCGCCTGGAGAAGTACCTGGGTGGGATCAAGACCCTCAAGACCCTGCCCGCGGCGGTGTATGTGGTGGACACCCGCAAGGAGCGCATCGCGGTGCTGGAGGCCCGCAAGCTCCGGATCCCGCTGGTGGCCATCGTGGACACCAACTGCGACCCGGACGAGATCGACTACCCCATCCCCGGCAACGACGACGCCATCCGCGCGGTGCGCCTGATCACCAGCCGGATTGCGGACGCGTGCGTGGAGGGGCTGGAAGAGCGGCGCAAGCGGCTCGGAGAGGAGGTGGCCGCAGAGCCCGTGCCGGTGGCGGCCGGCGAGGCGGAGGCGGAGCCCCTGGAGGAAGCGGAGCTGGAAGTCGAGCCCGCCCTGGAGGAGTACGAAGAGGAGGACGTGGAGGTCTAGGGATGGCGGTGGACCTGGAGCTGGTGAAGGAGCTGCGCGCCCGCACGGGCGCCGGCATGATGGACTGCAAGGGGGCGCTGGAGGAGGCGGGCGGGGATCTCGAGAAGGCCGTGGAGCTGCTGCGGCGCAAGGGCCTGGCGCAGGCCGCCAAGCGGGCGGGACGGGCCGCCACCCAGGGGCTGGTGGACGCGTACATCCACGGTGGAGGGACCCTGGGGGTGCTGGTGGAGGTGAACTGCGAGACGGACTTCGTGGCCCGCACGGACGAGTTCCGCCAGCTCGTGCGGGACCTGGCCCTGCAGATCGCCGCCCGCGACCCGCGCTACGTACAGCGGGAGGACGTGCCGGAGGACGTGCTGGCGCGGGAGCGGGAGATCGCCCGGGCGCAGCTAGCGGCGTCCTTGGCTGGCAAGCCCGCCGCGGCCGTGGAGCGCGCCGTGGAGGGCAAGCTGAACAAGTGGCTGGAGGAGGTCGTACTGCTGGAGCAGCCCTTCATCCGGGACGAGGGCAAGCGCGTCCGCGACCGGATCGCGGAGGTGGTGGCCCAGACGGGGGAGAACATCGTGGTCCGCCGGTTCGCGCGGTTCAAGCTCGGAGAAGCCGGCTAGGCCCAGGGGCGGGAGGGCGCGTGCCCGGGCTGCGGTACGGACGGATCGTCCTCAAGCTCAGCGGCGAGGAGCTGAGCGGGGACGGGCGCGTGGGCCTGGACCCGGAGGTCCTGCGGGTGGTGGCGCGGGAGGTCCGGGCGGTGCACGAGCTGGGCGTGCAGGTGGCCCTGGTGGTGGGCGGGGGCAACCTGGTCCGGGGCGCGGACATGAGCCGGCTCCTCGGGATCGACAAGGTCACCGCGGACTACATGGGCATGCTGGCCACGGTGATCAACGCCCTGGCCCTGCAGGAGGTGCTGGAGGGCCACGGACTGGAGACCCGGGTGCAGAGCGCCATCGCCATGCACCAGATCGCGGAGCCCTTCATCCGACGCCGCGCCATCCGGCACCTGGAGAAGGGTCGGGTGGTGCTGTTCGCGGCCGGGACCGGAAGCCCGTACTTCACCACCGACACCACCGCGGCCCTGCGGGCCATCGAGATCGAGGCGGGCGCGGTCCTCATGGCCAAGAACCGGGTGCCCGGCGTGTTCGACAAGGACCCCCGGGTGCACCGAGACGCCATCATGTTCGACCGGCTGACGTACCTGGAGTACATCAACCGGGGGCTGCAGGTCATGGACACCACCACGGTGTCCCTGTGCATGGACAACGGCCTCGACATCTGGGTGTTCAACCTCCAGGAGCCGGGGAACCTGGAGCGGATCGTCCGGGGGGAGCACGTGGGCACCTTGATCGGAGGCGCACTGTGATCGACGAAGTCCTCAAGGACGCCCGGGTGCGGATGCAGAAGGCGGTCGAGGCCACCGCTCGCGAGCTGGCCACCCTGCGCACGGGGCGGGCGAGCCCTGCCCTCCTCGAGCACATCAAGGTCGAGTACTACGGCACCACCGTCCCGCTGAACCAGCTGGCCAGCATCTCGGTCCCGGAGCCGCGGCTGCTGGTGGTGCAGCCGTGGGACCGGGGGGCGACACGGGCCATCGAGAAGGCCATCCTGCAGAGCGAGCTCGGGCTCGTGCCCAGCTCGGACGGCGTGGTCCTGCGGATCCCCATCCCGCCCCTCACGGAGGAGCGGCGCAGGGAGCTCGTGCGGGTGGCGCGCAAGCACGCGGAGGAGGGGCGGGTGGCGGTGCGCAACGTGCGCCGGGAGGCCAAGGAGACGCTGGAGGAGCTCGAGGACGCGCACGAGATCTCCGAGGACCAGGCCCGTAGGGCCCAGGAGGAGCTGCAGAAGCTGACGGACCGGTTCATCGGGGAGATCGACGCCCTCCTCCAGAAGAAGGAAGCGGAGATCCTGGAGGTCTAGGGGTGTCCGACAGAGCCCAACCGCCCGCTGGGGCGGCGCGTTCCGAGGTCGGGACGCCGCCCCCGGATGTGGTCGGGTATCCCCTGGAGGAGGCGCTGCGGGTCGTGGAAGCCGCCGGGTGGCAGGTCACGGTGCGGACCACCGCTCCTCCGCGGAGCACACCCGCAGGGGGCCTGCAGCGGGTGGTGCGGCAGCGGGCCACAAGCCCCGGCCAATTGGAGCTCGTGGCGGCCTGGGAGCGCTACACGTTGCTGCGCCGGCCTTTCCGCACCCGGGAGCCCTCCGAGCCAGCCTGAGGACCCGTCGCATGAGGACGCCCGCACGCTCCGGCTCCCCCGGCCCGGCCTGCGGCGAGGGGGCCGCGGGAGGCCTGTGAGACCCGCACGCCTGCCGCAGCCGCTCGACTCAGAGGCACTCCGCGCCCTCGGGCTGGATCCCGCGCGGTTGCCCGCGCACGTGGCCATCATCATGGACGGCAACGGCCGTTGGGCCACCCGCCAGGGGCTCCCGCGGGTGGAGGGCCACCGGGCCGGTCGGGAGGCCATCCGCCGGACGGTGGAGGCGGCGGTGGAGCTCGGAATCCGGGTGCTCACCCTGTTCGCCTTCAGCACCGAGAACTGGCGCCGCCCTGCGGACGAAGTGGAGGCGCTGTGCGCGCTGTACGAACAGGTCCTGCGGGAGGAGGCCCCGCAGTTGGCCGAGCGCGGAGTGCGGGTGCGGATCATCGGGGACCGGTCGGAGTTCCCTCCGAGCCTGCAGGAGGCCATCCGCTACGCGGAGGAAGTGACCGCCGCAGGCGACCGTCTGGAGCTGGTGGGCGCGCTGAACTACGGCGGGCGGGCGGAGATCGTGGCCGCGGCGCGGGCGGTGGCCGCGGCGGCGGCGCGCGGCGAGCTGCGGCCGGAAGTGCTGGGCGAGGCGGAGCTGGCGCGGTTCCTGCAGACCCACCCGCTCCCGGACCCGGACCTCGTGATCCGGACCGCGGGCGAGCGGCGGCTCAGCAACTTCCTCGTGTGGCAGTCCGCGTACGCGGAGCTGTACTTCACCGACGTGCTGTGGCCGGAGTTCGACCGGGCCACGCTGGTCGCGGCCCTGCGGGACTACCAGGCCCGGGTGCGGCGGTTCGGGGGCCTGGATGCTGGCTAGGCGCCTTGCGACCGCGGCGGTCGGCATTCCGGTGGCCGTGGCCACGGTGTGGCTAGGCGGGTGGGTGATGACCGCGGTGGTGGCCGCGGTGGTGGCGGTGGGCGCGTGGGAGTTCTACCGGCTGGCCGGCCAGGCCGGCTACGCGCCCACCTCGGCGGTGGGCCTTGTGGCCACCACCC
>BEII01000224.1 GCA_002898935.1 bacterium HR32 | reverse complement strand
AGCCTCCTGCGGCGGGTCCCACACGTTCACGCCGACTACCATCAACCCAAGGTCACGCCCCGCCTCCCACAGGGCCTGCAGCACCGGGGCTTCGTCCCGGCACGGGAGGCACCACGACGCCCAGAAGTTCACCACCGCCACACGGCCAACGAGGTCCGCCGAAGAGAGCCGGCCTCGATCGAGGCGCGGGACCTCGAAGCTGGGCGCGGGGCGTCCCGCTATCGGTGTGGACCGCGGCGGGCGGCCGCGGAAGGCGGACCCGAAGGCCGCCGCAAGGGCCACCACGAACAGGACGACCGCCCCGACCCGCAGCCACCGTCGGCCCACGGGCGGTGCGGCCACCGCTCCGTCCAACGTCCGCCTCCTGTACGGCGCCCGCGGAACCCGGTGAGGCCCGGAGCGGCCGTCTCCGCCTCCTACAGTACGCTACGAGCCTCTTCCGGAAAACCCCTCAAGGGAAGGTGGCCTGGGGTGGTCTGGGGGCCCCCGCGGGACAGCCCCTCGACCGTCCCGGTCCGGGCTGGCCGACAGCCTTTCCGCAACAGGCTTCTAGGGAGCTTGTGCGATGAGCTGCAGCAGCGCGGAAACACCCCGCGCCGCGTTCTTCTTCTGCCCCAGGTCCTGGGTCCGCAGGCCCCGCAGCGCCAGCTGGTCAGCGGCCTCGGCCACCAGCAGCCACGGGCGGCCCGCGGGGTCCTGCCGCAGGTCCGGCAGCAGCCCCTGGCCCTGTCCCTCACACACGTGGCCCCAACGGGCGTTGAAGTTGCGGCCCTGCCGGCCCTCGATGCAGTTCAGCGCGTGCCCCAGGTGCTGGTCCACGGACGCGGCCGCCTCGCCTGCAGCCGCGAACCCCGCGTGGGTGGCGCCCGTGCTGGCCTGCACCTTCCACCGCGGACCGGTGGTCGCACCGGTCTGGTACTCCCCCGCCTTGTACGACTGCGCGGCCGCACCGACACCTGCAAGCAGCGCGACCGAAAGCGCTGCCCACCACCGGACTCTCCGCATGGGTCACACCTCCCTTCAGTCTCACCAGCTTGGACCCCGCCCTTCACGTCCGCGTCACGGGGCCAGAGCCCGCACCAGGAGCCCCACCCCGGCGCAGGCCACCAGCACCACGGCGGAGTTCACATGGCCCTGCGCCACCACCGCAAGCGCCACCGCGGCGAGCACCGCGGTGGGCGCGTCCACCACGGATGCGGTCCCCAGGTGCCAGGTGACCGCGGCCATGAGGGCCAGGGACACCGCGTTCACACCGTCGAGGAAGGCTGAGGCGACCGCGGAGCGGCGCATCCGCGGGACGAGCGGGTGGGTGGCGGCCACGAACACGAAGGCGGGCAGGAAGATCCCCACGGTGGCCACCACGGCGCCCACCCCACCGCCCAGCAGGTAGCCCACGAAGGTGGCGGTGGTGAACACGGGCCCAGGGGTCACCTGCCCCACGGCCACCGCGTCCAGCAGCTGCGCTTCTGTGAGCCATCCGAGCCGCACCACGAAGTCCGCACGCAAGAACGCGAGCAGCACGTAGCCGCTACCGAACAGCACCGACCCGATCTTGAGGAACGTGAAGAACAAGGTGGCCAGATCGAACGGCACGGCCGTCGGGCCAGCCGCGGCCAGGCCTGCGCCCGCCCACAGCGCCCCGGGCGGACGCAGGCCCCGCACCAGACACAGGCCGAGCCCGCCTGCGGCCAGCAACAGCAGCTCGTGCACCCCGGCGAAGGCGAGCGCCACCGCCGCGGTCGCCGCCACCACCGTCGCGGCGTCCTTGAGCGCCGTCCGGCCGAGCCGCCACAGTGCGTGCACCACCACGGCCAGGATGGCGGGCTTGGCGCCGTACAGCGCCGCCTGGACTTCGGGCAGGGCCCCGTACCGAACGTACGCCCACGCGCAGGCCAGCACCGTGAGGAAGGCGGGCACGATGAAGCTGGCCCCCGCCAACACCAGGCCACACGCGCCTGCGCGGCGGTAGCCCAGGTGGATGGCGAGCTCGGTGGAGTTGGGGCCGGGGATGAGGTTCGTGGCGCCCACCAGGTCCAGGAACTCCGCGTCGGACAGCCACCGGCGGCGCCGCACCACCTCGTCGTGCATGAGCGCGATGTGCGCCGCAGGCCCACCGAACCCGATGGTGCCCAGCTTGACGAAGCGCAGGACGACCTCGCGCAGCGCAGCCTGCCGCTCGCCCGTGCCTCCACCTCCTACGGCGGGTACGCGGCCAGCACCAGCGAGGTCTCCTCCGGTTCCCGGGTGACGCAGGCGAGCCACAGGTCCAGGGCGCGCGTCCGACGCCGGCGGTCTCCGGTGTCCAGGTACTCGACCCCGTGCAGGAGCCGGCCCACCGCTTCCGGGTCCACCTCACCCCCTGTGACCTCCACCACGAAGGCCCGCACCAGGCCCTCCTGCCCGATGCGGTCCCGCGGCCCGGCCAACATCCCGGCCACCAGCACTCCGCCCGCCGCCACCACGAGCATGCGCGCGCCGCCCGAAGCCTGGGCGTACGTGCGGAAGTCGAGCTCTGGACCGAACCGCTCCTGTGCGGAACGGATGGACCCCGTATAGCGGAACCCGTACGTGCGTCCGAGGGGACCTGCCTCGAGCCCTGCCACCCGGCCGCGGCAGAAGGGAGGAGGGCTCTTCCGGGGGGGCCATGCGGACAGGGCGGTCATGGCCTCCTGCAGGCGCTCGAGCAGCGCCGCGTGCAGCTCAGGGTCCGCGGGATGCTCCGCGGCCGTCCGCGCGGCACCCGGTGCCTCGCTGCGCAGCCCCGCTTCCAGCCGGAACCGGTCGTACTCCTGCCGGCGCTCCGGGTCCGACAGCACCGCGAACGCCTCGTTGATCAGCTGCGCCCGCTCCAAGTCCCCTCCCAGGTCGGGGTGGTGCCGGAGCTCCAGCATCAGCACGTGGTAGACTTTGCGGATGACGGCGGGATGGGCGTTCGGGTGCACCTGCAGCACCTCGTAGTAGTCCACGTCCGTGCGGAACCGCGCGTTCATCCCGACCCCCGAGGGCGTTCTCGTCTAGGATATACCCCGCCGGGGGGAATCCCCGGACCGGGAGGGTCGTTCAAGCACGGAGGGAGGGCCGATGCGTGACGTGATCATCCTGGGTTCGGGGCCTGCAGGGCTCACCGCGGCCATCTACACAGCCCGAGCGAACCTGCGGCCGCTGGTCCTGGAGGGCTCGCAGCCCGGAGGCCAGCTCATGCTCACCACCGAGGTGGAGAACTTCCCCGGCTTCGCCGAACCCGTCCTGGGGCCTGAGCTGATGCAGCGCATGCGCCAGCAGGCGCAGCGGGTGGGCGCGGAGTTCGTGGCCGAGGACGCCACCTCCGTGGACTTCCGCCGCCGGCCCTTGCGGGTGGGCGCGTCCAACGGCGAGGTGTACGAGGCCCGGGCGGTGATCGTGGCCACGGGCGCGCGGCCTCGGATGCTGGGGCTGCCGTCCGAGGCGAAGTACCTGGGGCGGGGCGTCAGCACCTGCGCCACCTGCGACGGTTTCTTCTTTCGGGGCAAGCGAGTGGTGGTGGTGGGCGGCGGCGACACCGCCATGGAGGAGGCCCTGTACCTGGCCAACCTCGCGGAGCAGGTGCAGGTGGTCCACCGCCGGGACCAGCTGCGCGCCAGCCGCATCCTGCAGGACCGCGCCTTCCGGCACCCCAAGATCTCCTTCGTGTGGAACCACGTGGTGGACGAGATCCTGGGCGAGGACTCCCGGGTCACCGGCGTGCGCCTGCGCCACACCCAGACGGGCGAGACCCAGGAGCTGTCCACCGACGGCGTGTTCGTGGCCATCGGCCACATCCCTAACACCGACGTCTTCCGCGGCCAGCTGGAGCTGGACCCCGCCGGTTACGTGCTGCTCACCCGCGGGATGATGACCAGCGTGGAGGGTGTCTTCGCCGCCGGGGACGTCCACGACCACACGTACCGGCAGGCGGTGACCGCCGCCGGGTTCGGCTGCCAGGCCGCCATGGAAGCCGAGCGCTGGCTCGCCCAGCAGGGGTAGTCCGAGAGGGAGCTGGACTGCGGACCCCGAAACTGGCCGTGGAGGGAGGCATGGCCATCTCCGACCGGGAAGGGTTCCTTGCCGCGCTGTTTGACTTCTCGTTCCGCCGGGCGGTGA
>BEII01000223.1 GCA_002898935.1 bacterium HR32 | reverse complement strand
CTCGTACAGGCGCTGCACGTGCTCGTCCAGTTTGAACACCCGGCCGCCGTAGACCCGGATCCCTTCGAACACGCCGTCCCCGTACAGGAACCCGTGGTCGTACACCGACACCGACGCTTCCTCCTTCGGCACGAACCCGCCGTTCACGTACGTCCACAGGCTCACCCGCTCTTCCCTCCCTCCCACGTCGCCGCCACCCCAGCCGCCGCTCCCGCGTACCGCAGCGCGGCCTCCACGAAGGCCCGGTACAAGGGGTGGGGGGAAGTGGGCCGCGAACGGTACTCCGCGTGGAACTGGGTACCCAAAAACCACGGGTGCCCTGGTAGCTCCACGATCTCCACCAGCCCCTTGTCGGGGTACACCCCGCTGACCCGCAGCCCGCACTCCACCAGCCGGGGCAGCAACGCGTTGTTCACCTCGTACCGGTGCCGGTGCCGCTCGTACACCAGGGACGCGCCGTACGCCCGGTGCGCCAGCGAACCGGGCTCCACGCGGCACGGGTAGCGGCCCAGCCGCATGGTCCCCCCCTTGTCCACCACCCCCTTCTGCTCTGGCAACAGGTCGATCACCGGGTACGGGGTGGCGGGGTCCACCTCCGTGGTGTTGGCGCCGTCCATCCCGCACACGTGCCGCGCGAACTCCACCACGGCCCACTGCATCCCGTAGCACACGCCGAAAAAGGGCACCCCTTCCTCCCGCGCGAACCGGATGGCGCGGACCTTTCCCTCCACGCCGCGGCTGCCGAACCCGGGGCACACCAGGATCCCGTGAAAGCCCGCCAGCCGGTCCCGCAGGCCCTGGTCGGTGAGCGCCTCCAGCTCTTCCGAGTCCACCTTCGCCACCTCCACGGCGGCGTCGGCGGCGATCCCGCCGTGGCGCAGGGCTTCCACGATGCTGACGTAGGAGTCCTCCACGCCCATGTACTTGCCCACCAGGGCGACCCGCACCCGGTGCGCAGGCTCCTTGAGACGGCGGACGATCCGGCGCCACTCCTCCAGCTCCGGCTCCCGGTCCGGCAGGCCCAGCCGACGGCACGCGATGCGCGCCAGCCCCTCCCGCTCCAGCACGAGCGGCACTTCGTAGATGGTCTCCGCGTCCAGCGCTTCGATGACCGCCTCGGGGACGACGTCGCAGAACAGGGCGATCTTCTCCCGCACCGCCGGCGTGAGCGGACGGCTGGTCCGGCACACGATCACGTCCGGCTGGATCCCGATGCTGCGGAGCTCCTTCACGGAGTGCTGGGTGGGCTTGGTCTTCAGCTCGCCCGTGGCGGGCAGGAAGGGCACGAGGGAAACGTGCACGTAGAGGCAGTTCTCCGGTCCCGTGTGGTGGCGGAACTGGCGGATGGCCTCCAGGAACGGTAGGCTCTCGATGTCACCCACCGTGCCCCCCACCTCCACGATCAGGACGTCGGCTCCCGCCGCCTCCGCCACCCGGCGGATCTCGTCCTTGATCTCGTTGGTGACGTGGGGAATCACCTGCACGGTGCCGCCCAGGTACTCACCCCGCCGCTCCCGGGCGATCACCGCGGCGTAGATCCGCCCGGTGGTGGTGTTGTTGTCGCGGCCCAGGTCGGTGTCCAGGAAGCGCTCGTAGTGGCCCAGGTCCATGTCGGTCTCCGCCCCGTCCTCGGTGACGAAGACCTCGCCGTGCTGGTGGGGGTTCATGGTGCCCGCGTCCACGTTCACGTAGGGGTCGAACTTCAGCATGCTGACGCGGTAGCCGCGGGCTACCAGCAGCCGGCCCAGGGAGGCGGCGGTGATCCCCTTGCCCAGCCCCGAGGCCACCCCGCCGGTCACGAACACGTACTTCGTCCGCTGGACCTGCACGCACACCTCCGGAGAACGAGCCAAAAGGCGAGAGGGGGCGACTCGCTCCCCCTCTCCGCTAGGTCCGCTCCGCCGTTTAGAGTCGGCCGCGCCCGCGCATGCCACAGGCATTCTACGCGCCGCAGGAAACGCGCGCAAGCGCGGCGTGCTCTACCCCCGTGTGGCGCGGAGCAGTTCCCGCGCGTGGTGCCGCGCGATCTCCGTGGGCTGCGGACCGGACAGCATGCGGGCCACCTCCTCCACCCGACTGCCGCCGTCCAGCGCCTCCACCACCGTCCGGGTACGGCCACCCTCGGTGAGCTTGCGGATCGCCAGGTGGCGGTCCGCCGCCGCCGCGATCTGGGGCAGGTGGGTCACGCACAGCACCTGGGACCGCCGTGCCAGCTCGCTCAGCTTGGCGCCGATGACCTGACCCGTGCGCGCGCCTACGCCCGCGTCCACCTCGTCGAAGACCATGACCGGCACGGGGTCTGCGGCCGCGAGGGCACTGCGCAGGGCCAGCATGACCCTCGACAGCTCCCCGCCGGAGGCCACGCGCGCAAGGGGCTTGGGCGGCTCGCCGGGGTTGGTGGACAGCAGGAACTCCACGCGGTCAGCACCCCAGGGCCCTACGGCCACCCGCCGTCCCTCCAGGGGCAGCCCGTCCTCGTCTTCCCGGGTCTCGAGCTGCACCTGGAACCGGGCGGAAGGCATGGCCAGGTCCCGCAGGTGCCGTACGGCCGCCCGCTCCAGCCGACGTGCCGCCTCCCTCCGCGCCTTCGAGAGCTCTCCCACGGCGGCCGCGAGCTCCGCCTGTAAGGACTCCACCTCGGCTGCGAGCGTCTCGCGCCGACTGTCGGCGTTCCGCAGGGCCTCCAGCTCTTCTGCGGCCCTCCGCGCGTAGGCCAGCACAGCCTCCTCGGTGTCGCCGTACTTGCGCAGCAGCGCCCGCACCCCGGCGATCCGTTCCTCCACTTCCTCCAGGCGCGCGGGGTCGGACTGGGAACGCTCCAGGGCCGCGTGGACGTCACGGGCCGCCTCCTGGAGCTGCGCCTGTACTCCCTCCAGCACGTCCACCGCTTGGCGGAGGTCCGGGTCCCACTGCGCCGCCTGGCGGAGCAACGCCAGCGCGCGCCCCACACTGTCCGCCGCCGTGCCCTCCTCCCTGCCGTAGAGGACATCGTAGGCCGCTCCCACCGCCTCGCGGAGGCGCTCCGCGTGCACCAGGCGGGCCCGCAAGGCCGTCAGTTCGTCCAGCTCGCCCGGCCGCAGGCGGGCCGCCTCGATCTCCGCCACCTGGAAGGCCAGGAGGTCGACGCGGTGCGCGCGCTCCCGCTCGTCCCCTTCCAGCGACCGCAGCGCGGCGCGCGCTTCTCGCCACCGTGCGAACAGGGCCCCCACCCGCGCCAGGAGTTCTCCGAGGGCGTCTTGCCCGAAGGCGTCCAGCAGTTCCCGGTGGGTGGACGGGTCCAGCAGGCGCTGGCCCTCGTGCTGGCCGTGGACCTCCACCAGGAGGCTGCCGAGCCTGCGCAGGACCGCCACCGTGGTGGGCTCGCCGTTGGCGTACGCCCGCGCCCGACCGCCCACTTCCCGGACCAGGACCAGGGTCCCGTCCTCCAGCGGTACGCCCAGCTCCGCCGCTGCCTCCGCCACCCGCGGCCAGCGGGCGAGGTCGAAGACCGCGGCGATGCGCGCGACGCTCGCCCCGGTGCGCACTACGTCCGAAGGCGTCCGGTAGCCCAGGACCGCGCCCAGGGCGTCCACCAGCATGGACTTGCCCGCCCCGGTCTCCCCCGTCAGCACGTTCAGTCCGGGACCGAACTCCACCCTGACGTCTTCCAACAGGGCGAAGTCGCGTACGTGCAGCTCGCGGAGCATGAGCCCTAGCGTTCCCCCCAGGCGAACTTCTCCCGCAGCAGGCCGTAGAAGGACGGCGGGCGCAGGCGGACGAGCCGCGCCCGCTCCTCTGCACGCCGCACCCGCACCACGTCCCCCCCCTGGAGGGGGCAGCCCACCTGTCCGTCCACGGTCAGCAGCACCCCCTCCTCCGCCCGCGCGACCTCCACCGACGCCACGTCCTCGGCGTCCACCACCACGGGCCGCGCGGTGAGCGTGTGGGGGCAGATGGGCGTGATCACCAGGGCCCGCACCCCCGGCGCGAGGATGGGGCCGCCCGCGGACAGGTTGTACGCGGTGGACCCCGTGGGGGTGGACACGATGAGGCCGTCGGCCAGGTACGTGGCCAGGTGCTCGTCGTTGATGCGGGTCCGAATCGGCATCAGCCGGGCGTACCCGCTCTTGGTGATCACCAT
>BEII01000222.1 GCA_002898935.1 bacterium HR32 | reverse complement strand
CACTCGCTGCACGGCCGCGACCTGCGGATCCCAGAAGGAGTGAGCCTCCTCACCGCGGCGGACGAGACGTTGGTCACCGTCCTGGCCCCTGCGGTCACCCCGGAGGAGGAGGCTGTGGCCGCGGAGGCAGCCCCCGCGCAGCCGGAGGTCGTTGGCAAGGGCAAGGCCGCGGAGGAGGAAGAAGCCTAGCCGGCCTTCGCGAGGAGCGTACCGGCCACGACCTCGCTCCCTGGCGTACACTGGGAGCGATGAGGCTCGTGGTCGGACTCGGCAACCCGGGGCGTCGCTACCGGGGCACCCGCCACAATGTGGGCTTCGAGGTCGTGGAGCGCCTGGCGCGGCGGTGGGGCACCCGCTTCCGTGCGGAGGGCCTGGCGGAAGTGGCGGAGGCTTCCTTCGCAGGCACACCCGTGCTGCTGGCGAAGCCCCTCACGTACATGAACCGTAGCGGGGACGCGGTCCGGGAGATCGTGTCCCGGTGGCGGCTTTCCCCCTCCGACGTGGTGGTGGTGTACGACGACATGGACCTGCCCCTCGGGACCCTGCGCGTGCGGGCTCGGGGGAGCGCGGGCGGGCACCACGGCATGGCGTCGGTGCTCGAGGCCCTGGGGACCTCGGAGGTGGCCCGCGTCCGGGTCGGCATCGGACGGCCGGAGCGTGACGCGGTGGACCACGTGCTGTCGCGGTTCGAAGCCGACGAGCAACCCAAGGCCGAGGAGGCGGTGGAGCGTGCCGCGGACGCGGTGGAGACCCTCCTGTTGGAGGGCACCGCCGCGGCCATGGACCGGTTCAACCGCAGAACGACCGCGACGCCCGCGGGGTGAGGGGTGTGGCGCGCGAGGACCGCCCCATGACCTGGATCGAGCACCTGGAGGAGCTGCGGCAGCGGCTCCTGTGGAGTCTCGTGGGCCTGGCGGTGGGCACTGCCCTGTGCTGGAACTTCTCCGAGCCGCTGTTGCGGCTCTTGCTGCGGCCTACGGGTGGGCTGCAGCTGCATGCCATCGGCATGCTGGAGCCGTTCCTGGCGAAGTTCCGGGTGGCGGTGACCGGAGGACTCGCCCTGTCCATGCCCTGGATCGTCTACCAGGCCTTCCGGTTCGTGGACCCGGCCCTCAAGCCCAACGAACGGCGCGTGTTGGTGCCGGTCTGCCTGGCCGCCGGGACCCTGTTCGTGACTGGAGCGGTGTTCGGGTACTTTTTCATCCTGCCCGCGGCGTCCAACTGGCTTTTGGCCCAGGCCGGCGATCTCATCCGGGTGCAGATCACCGCCCTGAACTACCTGCACTTCGTCACGTGGCTGCTCGTGGGAATGGGCCTGGGGTTCCAGACGCCGCTGCTGGTGGTGGCCGCCTGCGCCCTGGGCATCGTGAGCCCGCAACGGTTGCAGCGGGAGTGGAGGATGGCGCTGCTGGTGATCCTGGTGGTGTCCGCGGCGGTGACGCCCGACTGGAGCCCCGTGACCATGCTCCTCCTGGCCCTGCCCATGTTCGCCCTGTACGAGGGCGCGGTGCTCGTGTCGTTCCTCCTCGTCCGTCGGCGCCGCGCGGCCGAGGAGGCCGCGTTGCAGCTCGACGCCTGAGGTGCGGACGGTGGCTCCCCGCGTCCCCCCGGGTCAGGCCGTGACGGACCAGTGGCCGGTCCTGCACTACGGTCCGGTGCCGCGGGTCGACTTAGCCAGGTGGCGGTTCCAGGTGTTCGGGGCGGTGGAGGAGGAGCGCGTGTGGACCTACGAGGAGTTCCGGGCCCTCGGCCGTGTGGAGGTGCGCTGCGACGTGCACTGCGTGACTCGGTGGAGCCGGCTCGACAACCGGTTCGGGGGCGTGCCCGCACGGGCGGTGCTGCGCCAGGTGAGGCCGCAGCCTGGAGCCCGGTGGGTCATGGTGCACGCGGAGGGCGGGTACACCACCAACCTGCGCTGGGACGACCTGGACCGGGAGGACGTAGTGTTTGCGTACGAACACGACGGCCAACCCCTGACGCCGGAGCACGGCTGGCCGCTGCGCCTGGTGGTCCCCCACCTGTACTTCTGGAAGAGCGCGAAGTGGGTGCGGGGGCTCGAGCTGCTCACCGAGGAGCGGCCGGGGTTCTGGGAGGCGGCAGGCTACCACATGCGCGGGGACCCGTGGCGGGAGGAGCGTTACGGGGAAGGACTTCCTTGACACCCGCCGCGGGCCTCCGTAAGGTTTGGGGCACAGGCGACGAAGGGGTGGAGTACGCGGTGTTCCTGGCGCAGCGAGCCGGGCGGGTGCGAGCCGGTGTCGGGGCACGGCGGAACATGGCCCCCGAGCCGCGGGTGCGAACGGGCCCAAGGCCCTGCTAGCCCCGCCGGGTCCCTCCCGTAATCGAGGGGCGAGGGCCGGCCGGCCCGCGCCGGCCGGAAGCTGGGTGGTACCGCGGAAGGGCCCTTCCGTCCCAGGAGGCGGAAGGGCCCTTGGCTTGAGGAGGTGAAGAGCGTGGCGGCCCGCTTCTACATCACCACGGCGATCGACTACGTGAACGCGACCCCCCACATCGGGCACGCGTACGAGAAGGTGCTGGCGGACGTGCTGGCCCGCTACCACCGTCTGGCGGGCGAAGAGGTGTTCTTCCTCACGGGGACCGACGAGCACGGCCAGAACATCGCCAACGCCGCGGCCCGGGCGGGGCAGGACGTGAAGGCCTTCGTAGACCGCAACGCGGCCGCCTTCCAGCAGCTGTGCCGAGACCTGAACATCTCCTGCGACGACTTCATCCGCACCACGGACCGCGAGCGGCACTGGCCCGGAGTCCGGGAGATCTGGCGCCGGGTGGCGGCGGCGGGCGACCTGTACAAGAAGCACTACCGGGCGCTGTACTGCGTCCAGTGCGAGGCGTTCAAGACCCTGAGCGACCTGGTGGACGGCCGCTGCCCCCTGCACCTCACGGAGCCCCAGGTCATCGAGGAGGAGAACTACTTCTTCCGCCTGTCCCGCTACCGGGACCACCTGCGGCGGCTGTTCGAGGAGCGGCCGGACTTCGTCGTCCCGCCCTCGCGGGCCGCGGAGATGCAGAACCTCATCGAGACCCTGGAGGACGTCTCCGTCTCCCGGCCCGTGGAGAAACTGTCGTGGGGCATCCCTGTGCCCGACGACCCCTCCCACGTGATCTACGTGTGGTTCGACGCGTTGACCAACTACATCAGCGCCATCGGGTTCGGGCGGGACGAGGCGGGCTTCCGCGCCTGGTGGCCCGCCCACCACCTCATCGGCAAGGACATCAACCGGTTCCACTCCCTCCTGTGGCCAGCCATGCTGGCCAGCGCCGGGCTGGTGCCCCCGCAGCAGGTGCTGGTGCACGGCTTCCTCACCCTGGAGGGCCAGAGGATCAGCAAGACCTTGGGCAACGTCATCGACCCCATGGAGGCGGCGCAGGAGCTGAGGGGGAGGACCGGGGCGGAGCTGGACGTGTGCGTGGACGCCATCCGTTACTTCCTCCTCCAGGAGGTGCCTTTCGGGGAGGACGGGGACTTCAGCCGGGGCCAGCTGGCGCACCGGTTCAACGCCGACTTGGCCAACGACTACGGGAACCTGCTGCACCGGACCTTGGCACTCGTGGAACGCTCCTTCCAGGGAGAGCTGCCCGAACCGGGCCCGGAGGAGGGAGGGGACCGGGCGCTGCGGACGCAGGCGGAGGGCTTGCCGGACGTGGTGTGGGAGGCGGTGCGGCGCTACGACTTCCAGAGGGCCCTGGGAGCCGTCTGGGAGCTTCTGGGCTCTGCGAACCGCTACCTGGACCGCGAGGCGCCGTGGGCCCTGCAGCGGACGGGCCAGCGGTCCCGCGCGGGGACCGTTCTCACGAACGCGCTCGAGGCGTTGCGCGTGGCCACGGTCCTCCTGGAGCCCGTGCTCCCCACCGCGACCCTCAAGGTGTGGACGCAGCTGGGCTACCCCCAGTTCGAGGAACAGGCCCGGGCGGCCCGCGCCCGGGGCGAGCCATACCGGGGGACGGGGCTCAGGCTGGAGGATGCGCGGCGCTGGCGGTGGCTGCGGCCGGGCACTCGGGTGCGGCCCGGGGGCCCCATCTTCCCGGGGATCGGGGAGGGGACGGCGCCACAGGGGGAGGGGGTGGAGGTGAGCGGGACCCTGAGCGTGGAGGAGTTCCGCAAGCTGGA
>BEII01000221.1 GCA_002898935.1 bacterium HR32 | reverse complement strand
GCTGCTGGTCGTGGGGGGCCGGCGGGAGGGTGGGTGGGGGACGGTGCTGGTGGGTTCGGTGCGGGCGTACGCGGTGGCCGGTGCCGGGCTCCGGCCGTGGGACGCCGAGCCAGGGCTGCGCGTGGTTGCGGGCGCCCTCCCGCAAGGCGCGGACGTCACGTACGTGGCTGAGGCACCGCCCGAAGTCGCTTTCTGTCCGTACAGCGCCCTGCGGTTCCGGCTGGACCGCCCTCCGCGCGTGCTGTCGCCGCAGCAGTTTGGGTCGGCCGGGCCAGGCTGGTACGTGGGCCGGGTTGGCGTGCTGCACCCGGCGCCACGCGACCGGGTGGTCTTCCGGGGCTCGGGCTGGGTGCTCGTAAGGCGCCCCGATTAGGAACTTGCCCGCCCAAGCCCGGCCGGGCGTATAATCGCACCGTGCAGGCCAAGGGAAGTCCGGTGTAGCCCACTTCGGGCGAATCCGGCGCGGTTCCCGCCGCTGTGACGGGGAGCCTCCCCGAAGGTGCCACGTACCACCCACTGGGCCGCAGAGGTGCAAGCCGGCGGCCTGGGAAGGGCGGGGAGAGCGAGGATCCGGAGCCAGAAGACCTGCCTGCACGCGATCCCACACCCTTCGGGTGGAAAGCGGAGGTGGGAAGATGGCCCGCTGCCTTCGGGCCCGGCTCCTACGGGCCTCGGTTTTCCTGTTCGTGTGCTGTGCGGCCGGTGGACCAGCTTTGGCTCAGCCCGCCGAGCTCCCCAGCTTCGAAGGCGAGGAGGTGGTGGTGGCCGGGCGGCGGCCGCAGCGGGTGGCCACCAGCCCCGCCTACGTCACGGTCCTCTCGGGCGATCAGATGCGCCGGCTGGGGCTGCGGACCGTGGGGGAGGCCTTGCAGTACCTGGCCGAGGTGTACGTGCGGCAGGCGGGCGGCGGCCCCGGCGGCCTCCTGCAGGCTTCCGTCCGCGGCACCAGCCCCCAGCAGGTACTGGTGTTGCTCGACGGAGTACCCCTCAACGCCACGGCACAGCTGGGCGTCAACCTGGCCACCCTCTCCCTGGCCGAGGTGGACCGCGTGGAAGTCCTGCGGGGCCCGTACTCGGCCATCTGGGGCAGCGGTGCCCTGGGCGGGGTGATCCACGTGGTCACGCGCCCCACCGGCCGGCTGCGGTTGCGGGCAGGCTACGGGGGTGCCGGTGACTCCGTCGCAGCCCTCAGCGCGGGTGCTGTTCGCTACAGCTTTGGAGTCGAACATCTCGGAAGCGCTGGATACCAACCCAACGCGGACGCGTCCCGGTGGACCGGCACCGTCCACCTCGCCGTGCAGCCGTCCGGAGGGCCTGAGTGGAGCCTGCGCCTGCACCACACGGACGGTCGGTATGGCCTCCCGGGTGCCACCACCAGTTTCTGCTACCCGTGTCCCGACCGGCAGGCCGACCGCAGAACCGTCCTGCAGCTCGCGTGGTCGCAGCAGGACGGCGAGGGATTGGGCCAGCGGCTGCGCCTGTGGTGGTACGGGGACGCGCTGGACTACACCTCGCCAGGCTACCGGTCGTCCGCCTCCGGGACGGCCTACGGGGCGGAATGGCAGCGGGCCCTACGCCTCGCGGGAGGTTCTGCCCTCACGGTGGGTGCGGAGTGGCAGGCGAGCGACTACGCGTTCACCAGTACCGCGGGCGGGTTTGGGGGCCGGGCCCAGGTGGGCGCGGCGTTCGCGCAGTACGACGTGCCCGCGGGCGAGCGGACCCTCTTCGGAGTGGGGTTGCGCTACGACCTGCACTCCAACTACGGCGGCCAGCTCAACCCCCGGCTGGGGTTCGTGCACTTCCTGAGCGACGCCCTGCGGCTGCGGGGCGGGCTTGGCCGGACGTTCCGGGGTCCGACCTTCAGCGAGCTCTTCTTCCCCGGGTGCAGCAACCCCAACCTGCAGCCGGAGACCGCCTGGTCCGCGGACCTAGGTGTGGAGGTGGTGGGGCCTGGGCTCGTGGCGCGCCTCAACGGCTTCTACACCGACGCGCAGAACCTGATCGTGGGCGGCTGCAACCCGCAGAACGTGGGCTCCGCGCGGGTCACAGGCGCCTCCGCGGAAGTGAGCGGGGCGCTGTCGGAGGGCTGGCAGGTGCTGGCCAACGTCACGTGGTCCGACGGCGTAGACCGCGGGACCGGGGCCCGGCTGCTGCGGCTTCCGAGCTGGACCGCGAACCTGGTCGTGCGCCGCGAACTCGGTCAGGGGAGCGCGCTCGCCCTGCTGGCGCGCTACGTGGGCGAGCGGAACGACCTGGATTTCTCCACGTTTCCGGCCACCCGTGTCACGCTGCCCGGTCACCTGACCGTGGGGCTGCGCTACGAAGTCCAGTTGCCGGGCTTCGCCGTCACGTTGGGCGTGGACAACCTGTTCGACGCGCAGTACGAAACGTTGCGCGGCTACCCCGCGCCGGGCCGGACCGTGTTCCTGTACGTGGCGAGCGGGAGGTAGCCATGCGCTGGGTCTGGCTCGCCGTAGCCGCGGTGGCGGTCGCAGGGTGCGCGGCGCAGCCTGCGCCGGTCGCCGCGCCCCGCGAGCCGGATCCTGTGGTCGAGCGGCGTGGAGGGCCTACCGCGGAGGAGGAGGCCGGGCTCCTCGCCCGCGTCGGGGGCAGGCGAAAGCCACCTAGGAGGGAGGCGCCCGCGGTGCGGGAGGAGACTCCGCGGAAAGCGGATCGGGACCGCAGAGCGCCTGCGCCAGGTCCGGTCCGCAGTCCGAACGTCGCGCGTCCGCAGGCCGGTGCGGTCTCCGCCGGACGTGCGAGGGGAGTTCCTCCTGCGCCTTCGCGCCTTGAACCTCCGCGAGCTTCAGACCGCACAGGCCGCGAAGCACCACCGACCGGAGCGGGAGAAAGGACCCCGCAAGCCCAGGCGGACGCCCCGGCGAGCCCGCCCGAGGCCGGGCACGCGGAGCCGCAAACCACCGTCCCGCCGGCCACCCAGGCTCCTGCGGGGCAGCCTGAGCCGGCGCACATCCCGGAGCTGACTCCCCCGAGGCCTGTCTTTGGCCCTCTACCCGACTACCCTGGTATGCGGCTCGTGGTGCACGCCGGCAATTCTCCCTCCGCAGCTTCCCTCGGGCCTCCGGAGGGCCGGGTGCGGCTACGGCTGCTGGTCCGGTCGGACGGGACCGTCGGGTCTGTGGAGGTCGTGGTGTCGTCCGGGGACCCGGAGGTGGACAGGGCCGCGGTGGACGCCCTGAGCCGGTGGCGGTTCGAGCCCGCCCGCCGCGACGGTGGTCCCATAGACAGCTACTACTTCGTGTGGGTGACCTTCCAGCTCCGCGGGCCGTAACCTCAGCGCAAGCTAGACTGAAAACCCTTCGAGCGGAGGGGACCACGATCTTCAGAGGTCGCACAGGGGTGTGTGGGGCGGTGTCTACTGGCGCCCCGCGGCCAGGTGCCTGATACAATGGCGACGACATGGCGGCGGACGCCCTGGAAGTCCGGATGGCCCGCCTGGAGGGCAGCTACGAGCAGCTGGACAAGCGACTCGGGGACCTCGCTGCGGACCTGCACGCCCTGCGGGCGGAGTTTCGGGCCGAGATCCAGGGGGTACGGAACGAGATCCAGGGGGTACGGAACGAACTCCAGGGGGTACGGAACGAGATCCAGACGGTACGGGCCGAGATGGGCCGGTTGTTCTACTGGCTGATGGGGACCTTTCTGACCACCCTGGTCGCCATCGGCGGGGTCATCGTGACGGTCCTCGTGCGGACCCGCTGAACGGCCGCACCGGGGCGGGAGAGATCCTACACGTGGTCGTCCTCGCCGTAGACCCCGGGCGTGAGAAGTGCGGGCTGGCGGTGGTGGAGCCCGGCCGTGTGCTCCACCGGGAGGTGTGCGGGCGCGTGCGGCTGCGCGAGCGGGTACGTGAGCTCGCCGGGCGCTTTCCGGTAGAGGTTCTGCTCGTGGGCGACGCCACCGGGTCAAAAGAGGTCATCCGGGAACTGGTGGACCTCGGTCAGCCCGTTCGGGTGGTCCCGGAGTCAGGGACCACCCTGGAGGCCCGGCACAGGTACTTCCGAGAGAAGCCGGCGAGGGGCCTGGTCCGTCTGCTGCCCCCCGGGCTGCGGGTCCCCCCCGAACCCTACGACGATTACGTGGCGGTACTCCTGGCCGAGCGTTTCCTGGGTCAG
>BEII01000220.1 GCA_002898935.1 bacterium HR32 | reverse complement strand
AAGCCTTGCTGCGGGCACGCCACCGCATCCCGCCAGGCGGCGAGCCCGATTTCGTGGTCCGAAACCAGGCCGACGTGATCCAGGCGTTCACGGGCGTGACCCAGACCGTCACCCTGCTGCTCGGCGCCATCGCGGCGGTCTCGCTGGTCGTGGGCGGGATCGGGATCATGAACATCATGCTGGTGTCCGTCACCGAGCGGACCCGGGAGATCGGGATCCGCAAGGCGGTCGGGGCCACCCACCGCGACATCCTGCTTCAGTTCCTCGTGGAGGCCGTGCTGCTGAGCGTCGGGGGCGGGCTCGTCGGCATCGGGGTCGGAGTCGTGGCCGCACAGACCATCTCCGCCGCCGCAGGCTGGGCGACCCTGGTGACCCCCGTAGCGGTCTTCCTCGCCTTCTGCTTCGCAGCCGCCGTGGGCGTGTTCTTCGGGCTGTACCCGGCCCACCGGGCCGCTTCTCTGGACCCCATCACAGCCCTCAGGCACGAGTAGCCAGAGGAAGGCAGGAAACGGCGGGAGAGGCATCGAACCATTGCCGACAGTCGGCAGTCGACGACGATGACCGAGGGAGTGTTTCCCGCCCTGACCCGTCAAGGCCTGACGGAGGCTGTGGAGCAGGCCATCCGGCGGGCCATCCTGGAAGGCCGGTTGGCCGCGGGGGAGCGGTTGGTCGAGGCCCGGATCTCGGAGGAACTTGGCGTGAGCCGGGCTCCCGTGCGCGAGGCCCTGGCCCGCCTGGCGCAGCGCGGCTTGGTGGTGAGCCTGGCCAACCGGGGCACGTTCGTGGTCCGACTCGGGCCGGAGGATGTGGGGGAGCTATTTACCTTGCGGGTCCTGCTGGAGGGGCACGCCGCCAGTTGTCTGGCGTCTGCGGGGCAGCTGACGGAGCTCGCGTACCTCGAACAGCTCGCCGAGTCTGCGCAGGAGGCAGCCCGGGTGGACAACGCGGAGGCCGCGGCCGAGCGGGACCTGGAGTTCAGCGCGCACTTGGTCGGGCTGGCTGGCTCAAGGCGCCTGCTTCGCATCTGGCAGGAGCTGAGCGACCAGTTGCGGCTCGCCTTGCCCGGGCTCGGCCGCCTGGGCTCGCCAGCGCCCGCCGAGGGGCTGCGGCGCGTCCTGGACGCGCTGCGCACGCGAGATCCGGAGGCTGCCAGACGGGCGATGGCAGACCACCTGGCGCGCTGGCGAGCCCTCTGGCTTCGGGCGGTGTCGGAAGGTGGCTGACCAGACGATGGGCCGGACGATCGGCCTTTCGACACCCCTCCACGGGGTGCCGCGGCTCTCGCTGCGGGCGCTGTTGCGGTCGTGGACGCAAGCCGCCACACTCGTCGCGCCCCTGCCGCGCGCCGCTCCGGCCTGGGACGTTTTCGTCTACAACGTCTACTTCACCTCGTTCGCCCTCGCCCTGGTGTACCTGTACGTGACGGCCCTACAGGTGGCGCCGGCCTCCAGTTTGGTTCCCGGCGTGGTGCTGGCAGGTGTGCTGTCCGCGTCGGTGGTTTCCACGTACGCCCTGCTGGCGGCGGTCATGCCACGGCTCGGCGGCGACTACGTGTACGTGGGCGAAGTCCTGGGCCCGTCCTTGGGATTCCTGGCGAGTTGGAACTGGGTTGTGTGGTTGTCCTTCTGGGTCGGGTTCGGCGGCTACACGTTTTCTGCGGTGGGGCTGCGCGGTTGGGCCATCGCCCTCGCGCTGGCCACCGGGCGGGCGGACCTGCTGGCGCTGGCGAAGGCGCTCGGCCGGCCCGACGTGGCCTTCCTGGTAGGCACAGGGGTGGTCACGGGCTTCGGCGTACTCGTGAGCCTCGGGATGCGGACGTTCTTCCGGGTTCAGCGCTGGAGCTTCGTCCTCGCGGCAGTCTCGGTGGGGCTGACCGCGCTGGCGCTCGCCACCGAGGACGCCAACACGTTTGCCCGACGGCTCGACGGCGCGGCGCTCTCCCTGCTGGGGGTTCCCGGCGTGTACGCGGCGGTGGCGAAGGGGAGCAGCGCTCAAGCTGCCTCGGGATCCGCCTTGAACGTCGTGCCCGCGGCCTTCCTGGTACTCCCGTGGACCATCGGCAGCGCTTTCATCGGGCCGGAGGTCCGGGACGTGCGCAGGACGCAGCCCCTCGGGATGCTCGTGGCCCTGCTGGCGGTGACCGCCACCGCGGCGGTGCTCGGGCACCTGCTGGTCCGCGCGGTCGGCCCCAGCTTCCTCGTGGGCCTGGCTTCCGGCGCCGGCGAGCGAGTCGGGATCCCGCTGCGGCCGTACCTGCACGAGGTGGCGTTCCTGAGCCTCGGAGGATCGTGGCCCCTCGCGGTGGCCGCGATCGGGTACCTGTGCCTGGGGTGGATGTACGTGGGCCAGAACGTGATCAACAGCGCCCGGGTCTTGATGGCCTGGGCACGGGACGGCCTTGTGCCGCCGCGGTGGGCGGAGGTGCACCCGCGGCTGCACGTGCCGTGCCGGGCCACGTGGGCCGTGGTGGCCGCGGGCGAGGTGTTCCTCGCCCTGGTCTGCTTCGCGCCGTCTGTCCACCTGCTGAGCAGCATCCTGGCCCTGAGCCTGTCCGCCGGGCTTGCGTGCCTGAGTGCTGTGGTGCTGCCCCTCCGCCGGCCCGAGCTGCTCCGGGGCGTGGCTGCGAGGACCGTGGCCGGGGTCCCCCTGCTCGCGCTGGTGGGGGGAGTTGGACTCGTTGTGCTCTCGTACGTGGACCTCCGTTACCTCGTGGACGGCCGCTACGGGGCGAACAACCTCGAGTCGCTCCTCGCGGTGGCCGTAGTCCTCGCCGCAGGCCCCGCCTACCGCCGGTGGGCGTCCGGACGGTGGAGCCGGTCGCCGTGAGTCCAGGTGCGGAGGCGGTGGCCGTGACCCGGGCCACCGCCTCGGAGAAGGTTTCGGTACCGCGGACTCCCTGGTCGCGGTTGCGCAGGGACCCGGCGGCTCTGGTGGGCCTCGGGGTGATCGCGGGGGTGGTGTGCGCGGCGCTGCTCGCGCCCTTGATCGCGCCCGCAGATCCGGCGTTCCAGCACCCAGACGGGCTCAGCGCGGACGGGCGGCCACTTCCACCCGGCGGGCGGTTCCTCCTTGGGACCGACCTGCTGGGCCGGGACCTGCTGTCGCGCCTGCTGTACGGCGCCCGGGTCTCCCTGCTCGTGGGTGTGGTGGCGAACGGAGCCGCGGTGGGCATCGGGACCCTCCTGGGCGTGACAGCATGATACGTGCGGGGCTGGGTAGGCGTGCTGTTCATGCGCTTTCTGGACCTCATGATGGCCTTCCCCGCGTTGGTGCTGGCCATCGCCCTCGCCGCGATCCTCCGGCCGAGCCTTTGGATCGTGGCGCTCGTCATCGGCCTGGTGAACTGGGTGTGGGTGGGCCGGGTGGTGTACGGTCAGACCCTTTCGCTGGCGCAGCAGGAGTTCGTGGAGGCAGCCCGTGCCCTCGGCGCGGGCTCGGGATGGGTGCTGGCAAGGCACCTGCTCCCCCACCTGCTTCCGACGCTGCTCGTGTGGGGAACCCTGGGCATTTCCACCACAGTGCTCTTCGAAGCTTCCCTGTCGTTCCTCGGCGTGGGCGTCCGGCCCCCCACGCCGAGCTGGGGAGGCATCATCAACGAGAGCCAGTCCTACTTTCTGGACGCCCCCTGGCTGGTGGCGTTCCCTGGGCTTGCCATCCTGTTCACATCTCTCTCCTTCAACCTGGTGGGCGAGGCGCTGCGGGACGCGTTGGACCCGCGGCGGGGGGCGCGGGCGTGATCCGGTACCTGGCGGGCCGGCTGGCGCAGAGCTGCGTGGTGTTGGTGGGCGTGAGCCTGCTGACCTTCCTCCTCCTGTACGTGCTTCCCGCCGACCCCGCCCGGATGGTGGCCGGGCGCAGCGCGAATCCCGACGTGGTGGCCGCGATCCGGAGGGAGCTGGGTCTGGACCGGCCGTTGCCGGAGCGCTACGCGCACTACGTGAGCCGCCTCCTGCGGGGAGACCTCGGGCGGTCATACGTGCAGAAGGTGGACGTCGCGGACCTGGTGGGTTCCCGCCTCGGGGCCACGGCGCAGCTCATGGCCGCGGGGATCGTGTTCGAACTGCTCCTGGGACTACCCGCGGGGATCGCCGCCGCCGTGCGGCGGGGTTCCGCGGTGGACCGCCTCGTGATGGTGGCCGCCTTTGCG
>BEII01000219.1 GCA_002898935.1 bacterium HR32 | reverse complement strand
ACCGGGATTTCCGCCTTCGACCGTGCCACCACCTTGCGCGCCCTGGCGGACCCCGCCACGGGGCCGGAGGACCTGGACCGTCCGGGCCACGTCTTCCCCCTGGTGGCGCGGGAGGGAGGGGTGCTGGAGCGGGCCGGGCACACGGAGGCGGCGGTGGAGCTGGTGCAGCGAGCCGGGCTCCCACCCGTGGCCGCCATCTGCGAGATCCTGAACCCCGAAGGACACATGGCACGTCTGCCGGATCTGGTGTCCCTGTGCCAGCGGTTGGGAGTCGGCCTGTTGCGGGTGGCGGACCTGGTGCGGTGGCGGTTGGAGCACGAGACGGTGGTGGAGGTGGTGGACGAGACGCAGCTGCCTGCGCGCGGGGTCACCTGGCGGCTGGTGGCTTTCCGGCACCGGTTCACCGACCGGGTCCACCTGGCCCTGGTGCTGGGGGAGGTGACCACGGGGGAGCCGGTCCTGGTCCGGCTGCACTCCCAGTGCCTCACGGGGGAAGCGTTCGGAAGTCGGCGGTGCGACTGCGCGGCCCAGCTGCGGGAGTCCATGCGGCGCATCGCGGAGGCGGGGCGGGGGGTGGTGGTGTACCTGCGGCAGGAGGGGCGGGGCATCGGCTTGGCCAACAAGGTGCGGGCGTACGCCCTGCAGGATTTGGGCTACGACACCGTGGAGGCGAACCTGGCTCTGGGCTTTCCCGCGGACGCCCGGGACCACGCGGTGGGCGCGCAGATCGTCCGGGCCTTGGGAGTGCGGCGGGCACGGCTGCTCACCAACAACCCCGCCAAGGTCCTCGCCCTGGAGCGTGCGGGGGTGGAGGTGGCGGAGCGGCTCCCCCTGGTGGTGGGGGTGGGGCCGGAGAATCTCGCGTACCTTCGGGCCAAGCGGGACCGGCTGGGTCACTGGTTGGACGAGTTGGGAGGGACGGATGAGGGTGCGGACGTTTGAGGGGTCCCTGGACGGGCGCGGGCTGCGGGTCGCCGTGGTGGTGAGCCGGTTCAACGAGGCCACCACCCGGCTGCTCCTGGAAGGCGCCCTGGACGGCCTGCGCCGCTGCGGGGTGGAGGAGGTGGACGTGGCCTGGGTGCCCGGGGCCTTCGAGATTCCCCCGGCGGCCTCCCACCTGGCCCGGTCGGGACGCTACCAGGCGGTGGTTTGTCTGGGGGCGGTGGTGCGGGGCGAGACTCCCCACTTCGAGTACGTGGCCGGGCAGAGCGCCGCGGGCATCGCCCGGGTGGGACTGGAGGCCGGACTTCCCGTGGTGTACGGAGTGGTCACCGCGGACAACACGGAGCAGGCGGCGGAGCGGTCAGGCGGCAAGGCAGGCAACCGGGGCCGGGACGCGGCCTTGGTGGCGGTGGAGATGGCTACCCTCCTGCGGGCCCTGCAGGGCGGCCTCTGACGGCGGAAACGAATCCGCGAAGCCCGGGGGGCGGACCCGTCTACCGGAAACGTGCAGCATGCCGGGCTGGCCTGGTGTCGGAGGCCACGCGGGGAGTACGGTTGGGAGGAGGGAGGTGGCGGAGGGGCTTATGTCCGTCGGGATCCGCAGGCGCCTGTTCACGGTGGCGGATTACCACAGGATGGCGGAAGCCGGGATTCTCTCCGAAGACGACCGGGTGGAGCTTCTGGAGGGGGAGATTGTGTCCATGAGCCCTGTAGGGAGTCGGCACGCGGCGTGCGCGAAGCGACTCGTCCGCTGGTTCACCCGCGAAGGGGGAGACCAGGTGATCGTGGGGGTGCAGGACCCCGTCCAGCTCGGGGAGCAGTCGGAGCCCCAGCCTGACCTTGCTGAAGCCGCGTGCGGACTTCTACGCGGCCTCACACCCAGGTCCGGAAGACGTGCTCCTGCTGGTGGAGGTGGCGGAGGCTTCCGCGGTGGTGGACCGCGAGGTGAAGGTCCCTCTGTACGCTCGGGCGGGGATCCCGGAGGTCTGGGTGGTGGACCTCACCCGGCATCACGTGGAGGTCTACCGCCGACCTTCCCCTCAGGGCTACGAGGAGGTCCGGGTGTTGCGCCGTGGGGAAACGGTAACTCCCGCCTTGCTTCCCGACCTCGTCGTCCCGGTAGACGCCTTCCTCGGGTCCTGAACTCGCACGACTTCCGGAGGCCGCCCGGGGGAGAGCTTAAGACTCCGCGAGGATCTGCTGTGCCACCTCCCGCATGGTCCTGCGGGTGCGCCGGGCCTCCATCTGGATGCGCCGGAAGGCTTCCTCTTCGGAGATCCCCTCCCGTTGCATGAGGACGCCCTTGGCCCGCTCCACCAGCTTGCGGGTGGCGAGCTGTTCTTCCAGCTCTCCGATGCGCTCCTCTTTGCGGACCAGGTCCGCGAACCGTGCCAGGGCCACCTCGATGGCGGGGACCAGGTCTTCTTCCTTGATGGGCTTGACCAGGTAGGCCAGGACTCCCGCCTGCTGGGCCTGCTTGACGAGCTCCCGCTCGCTGTACGCGGTGAGGAGCACCACGGGCGTGGGGCAGAGCTCCTGGATCCGGGCGGCCGCCGCCAGCCCGTCCATCTCCGGCATCTTCACGTCCAGGAACACCAGGTCCGGCCGCAGGCGCTGGACCAGCTCCACCGCCCGTCGGCCGTCGGAGGCTTCGCCCACCACGCGGTAGCCCGCCTCCTCCAGCATGGCCCGCAGGCCCATGCGGATGAGGGCCTCGTCGTCCGCGATCACGATCCGCTTCAAGCCCGCAGGACCTCCTTGGGGATCCGCACCACGAAGCGGGCTCCCGCAGCCCGGTAAGCGGACAGCTCCCCCCTCAGGTCTTCCTGCACCAGGGTGCGGGCGATCCGCAGCCCCAGGTCCGAGGAACGGGCTGGGTCAAACCCCTCAGGCAGCCCCGCGCCGTCGTCCTCCACCTCCAGGACGACTTGGGTGGGGGAGTCCAGGAGCCGAACCCACAGGTGACCTTGGGTGCGGTCGCGGAAGGCGTGCTCCAGCGCGTTCTGCACGAGCTCCGTGGCCACCAGGGCCGCGGAGGTGGCGGGCTGGGAGGGCAAGTACACCTCGTCCCCCTGCACGGAGACCTCCAGGTGCAGATCCGGCCGGCGCATGTTGGCCACCACCGCGTGGGTCACCCGGTCCAGGACCTCCCGCAGGTTCACGGTCCGGAACCCCTCCAGGGACAGGATCTCGTGCACCGCAGCGATGCCCAGGACCCGGTTGATGGTCTCCGTCAGGACTTCCCGGCCAGAAGGTTCCCGCCCGTCCGCCAGCTGCAGCCTCAGGAGCATGGCGATGGTCTGGAGGTTGTTCTTGACCCGGTGGTGCATCTCCCGCACCACCGCGGACCGCATCACCAGGTTGGCGTTCTCGATGGCCAGGGCGGTCTGGGTGGCCAGGGTGGTGAGGAGGTTCACGTCCGCGGGGGAGAAGGCCGCGGGACGCCCCCGGTAGCAGTTGAGGACCCCGATGACCCGGTCCCGCACCCGCAGCGGTACGGAGACCATGGACCGCAACCCCTCCCGCCGGGCGAACTCGGGGTCGGAGAACCGTGGCTCTGTCAGGAGGTCCGCCACCAGCTCCATTTCCCCGGTCTGCGCCACCCGGCCTGCGATCCCCGAGCCCACGGGGATGGGCGCGCGCTCCGTGTACGCTTCGTTGGCGGGGTGGGCGGCGGCGGGCCGGAGCAGCCCCGCGGACTCGTCCAACAGGAGCAGAGAGCACAACCGCGCTTCCAGCATGCGGGCGGCCATCTCCACGATCACCTGGAGGACCTGCTCCAGGTACAGGGGGGAAGTCAGGGTCTGGCTGAGCTCCGCCAGGGTAGACAGCTCCCGGATCTGCCGGCGCATGTGGTCGTGGAGGGTGGCCTTCTCGATGGCCCCGCCCGCCAGGTCCGCGATCATGCTGAGGAGTTCCACCTCGTCCTCGGTGAACTCGTGGGTGTTACGGGTCTGGACGTTCATGGCTCCCAGGACCCGGCCCCCCACCACCAGGGGGACGGCCAGCAGGGACTGGAACCTCAGCTCCTCCGTCTCGGGCAGCAGGACGAAGCGGGGGTCTGCGGGGGCGTTGCTGCTCCAGGCAGGCTGCTCGTGCAGGGCGGCCCAACCCGTGAGCCCCTCGCCCAGGCGCAGGCGAGCCCTGCCCACCGCCTCGGCCGCCAGCCCCGTGGTGGCCCGCAGGACCAGGTACTCCCCTTGGGGGTCCAGGAGGTAC
>BEII01000218.1 GCA_002898935.1 bacterium HR32 | reverse complement strand
CATCGAGCTCGGGTTCCCGCAGCGGGAGATCGCGGACGCTGCCTACCACTACCAGCAGCAGCTGGAGCGCAGGGAGAAGATCGTGGTGGGCGTGAACGAGTTCGTGTCCGGGGAGCCGCAGGCCATCCCCATCCTCAGGATCCCGCCGGAGGTGGAGCGGCGGCAGGTAGAGCGCTTGAAGCGCGTGCGGGCGGAGCGCGACAACGAACGGGTGGCAGCCTGTCTTGCGGAGCTCCGCCGGGTGGCCGAGTCGGGCGGGAACACCATGTACACGATCCTCGAGGCGGTGAAGGCGTACGCCACGTTGGGCGAGATCTGCGACGTCTTCCGGTCCGTGTGGGGCGAGTACCGGGAGCCAGCGATCCTGTAGGAGGCAGAGGTGGCGCGACCGGTGCGGGTCGGGAACCTCGTCGAGGTGAGCGGGACGGCGGCCGCCGACGAGCAAGGTAACATCCTCGGCGGGGACGACTACTACGAGCAGACGAAGGCAGCCCTCCGGATCATCGGGGAAGGCCTCGGGCAACTGGGGGCATTCCTCGAGCACGTGGTCCGCACGCGGGTCTACCTGCGTGACCCCGGCCGGTGGGAGGATGCGGGCCGGGCGCACGGTGAAGTGTTCGGACAGATACGGCCGGCCAACACCATTGTCGGAGTGGCCGGCTTCGTGGATCCCAGGATCCTCGTGGAGGTGGAAGCGACAGCGGTGGTCGAGGAATCCTGAAAACGCGGTGTGGGTATACACCTCACGCCGGTCTGACGTGATCACGATGCTCCGCCCACGAGGCTGTCCAGAAGATCTCCGCGGGCCGACGGCCCTGCGTGCGGTAGCCGAGATGCGGCCGCTGGTGATTGTAGAACCCGAGGTAGCGATCCAGCGCGACCTGCAGTTGCGCCGGGTGCGTGAAGAAGCGCCGTCGAAACTCGGTGCGCCACAGTTCGGTGGGGATCGCGCCCTGCAGCCGTTCCACGAAGCCATTCGTCCACGCATGGCGGGGCCGGGTGCGGGTGTGGCGCACGCGGCGCTGCTGGCAGGCGTGATCGAACGCCCCGGGGTATTCGCTGCCCCGATCGGTCAAGATCCGACGCAGGGGCCAGCCCGCGGCGCGGTACGCCGGCTACACGCGGGTCGTCAGGAACCGCGCGGCGGCGTCCGCCGAGCACTCCGTCGCGATCTGGACGATGGCATACGAGCAGGCCGCGTCGCACGCGGTGTACTGCCACACCTTGCCGACCCCCTTGAGCTTCCCGATGTAGAACGTGTCCAGACAGACGAGATCGCCCGGGCGCTGCGCGGCGACATGCGGGCCGCGCCGCCGCTGGGCCGCGGTCAGCCGTCGGCGTGTGCGTTCGGTCAGCAGCCCCGCGGCCTGCGCGCTGTGGGCCTCCAGGACCGCCAGCCGCTGGAAGCGGGTCCGCAGGTCTGTGCGCCGCAGGAGCCGATAGATGGTGGCCGGAGCAACCCGCCAGCTCCCGTATTCGGGCCGGCTCAGTTGCACGGCGAGCCGGGCGGGGCCCCACGTCGGCCAAGCCAGCGCCAGGGCAAGAATCGCGCGCTCGGTCTGCACGGTCAGCGCCGACGGCCGTCCCCGCCGGGGACTGTGACGGCCACGAGCCATCACCCGCAGGCGGAATGCGTGTACACTGTCGTCGAGGGTCATGGGCGCTCCTCCCCGCTCCCCCAAAGGGGGTTGGTATCCAACGGGAAGGATACGTCACATGACCCTCCTTCACTGTCAACACTAAAACGAAACAGTTCAGACTAGGAGCGTGTCGGAGAAGTGCTTGCGAGAGGGGACCGGGCTCCCCGAGGATCGCGGCAGCGGTTCTTGGGGTGGCAAGGAAGGTGCGATCTCACCCGGGCTGGTGTGGCCTTAGAATAGTGGGGCCGTGGGACTGCGGCCCTTGAATCCGTGAGGAAGCGGCCTGTGGTGACCCACCGCGGTTGCCGAAGCACACAGAAGCAGTGAGGGGAGACCGGTCCGTCCGCGGGTTTGAGTTGCCGGTGCTGCTCACCCCGGCTGGGCCAGGTCTGGCCTCGCTGGTGCTGCTCACGTCTGACCTGCTGGCGGTGGCCTGCGCCTGGTCGCTGGCGGTGCACGGGCGGCTCCTCGCGGGTGGTGTGCTGTCCCCTGAGCTGTACTGGAGGCTCTGGCCCGGCCTTGTGCTGTTCGCGGTCGCCTACGCCAGCACGGGCCTATACCCCGGCTTCGGCGTCAACCCGGCGGAGGAGCTCCGGCGGACCACCGTGTCCACCACGTTGGTGCACCTGACCCTCGGGGCCGCGACCTTCATCCTGCGGGGTGCCGAAGCGTACTCCCGCGCGGTGTTTCTGGCAGCGTGGCTGCTGGCGGTGGCGTTCGTCCCCCTGGGGCGGGCGCTCGTGCGGGAGCTGTTTGGCCGCGCCCGCTGGTGGGGCTGCCCCGTGCTGGTGCTGGGGGCGGGCCGCACTGGCGAGATGGTCGTGCGGGCGCTGCAGCGTCGGCCAGGTCTCGGGCTGAAGCCCGTGGCCTTTTTGGACGACGACCCGGCCAAGCCCGCGCGGGTGGCCGGCCTGCCGGTGGTCGGAGGTGTGGACATGGCACCCCGCATGGCCCGGGAGGCCGGAATCGGCTACGCCATCGTGGCCATGCCCGGGGTGGACCGGGACCGACTGCTAGAGATCGTGGACCGCTACGGCCGCGCGTTCCCGCACCTGCTGGTGATCCCAGACCTGTTCGGGCTGTCGAGCCTTTGGGCGGCGGCGCGGGACGTGGACGGCGTGCTGGCCCTGGAGGTCCGTCAGCGGCTGCTCCTGCGCGGGCCTCGGACGGTGAAGCGAGCGCTGGACTTCGCTGCGGCCTTGCTCGTTGGCCTCGTGGCGGCACCCCTTGTCGCGCTCATCGCCCTGGCCGTCAAGCTGGACTCCCCGGGACCCGCGTTGTTCACGCAGACCAGGATCGGCCGGGGCGGGAGGCCATTCCGGGCGTGGAAGTTCCGCACCATGGTGCGGGACGCGGAGCACGTGCTGGAGCGCTACCTGCGAGACCACCCGGAACTCCGCCGGGAATGGGAGCGGGACCAGAAACTGCGCCACGACCCGAGGATTACCCGTGTAGGTCGGTTCCTCCGGCGGACGAGCCTGGACGAGCTCCCCCAGTTGTGGAACGTGCTGCGGGGGGAGATGAGCCTGGTGGGCCCTCGCCCCATCGTCCAGGAGGAAGTCCCCAAGTACGGGCCGCGGTTCACCCTGTACGCCCAGGTGCTGCCCGGCATCACGGGCCTGTGGCAGGTCTCCGGCCGCAACGACACGAGCTACGAAGAGCGGGTGGCGCTCGACGCCTACTACGTGCGCAACTGGTCGGTGTGGCTGGACCTGTACATCCTGGCCCGGACGGTGTGGGTGGTGCTCACCGGCCGCGGCGCATACTGAGGCTCGGTGGCGGGAGCTCAGAAAGTTCACGAGGACGTTACGCTCCGCCGGTTTAAGAAGGTTCACGGGTGGCCTTGACGCGCTGCGGTTGCGGTGATCTTGTCGCGGAGGACGTGCTGATGCGCCGACGAACGACGAACCGGGATCTCCTCGGCCTCGCCTGGCGAACGGTGGTGCTCGTGCTGTCCGCAACGGCACCCGCGCACGCGTACGTGGACCCGGGCAGCGGCACCATGCTGTGGCAGCTGCTCCTTGCGGCGGGTGCGGGTGCGCTGTTGTTCGGGCGGCGGGCCCTGGCCCGGGTCGTGAGCCTGTTGCGGGTGGGACTGCGTAGGGGGCGATGACGCCCACACCGCGGGCGCCCGAAGCTGAAGGGGCCTTCCCGTCCTTCCGCGACCCCGGCGGGTCCCTGGTGGAGTTCGAAGGACGGGTCCTGCGTATGGTCGGGGAGGACGCTGCGGCCCGGCTACGGACGTTCCTGCACAGCGCCCTTCACCGGGAGTTAGTGGCGGAGGGCCTCCTCGTGCCCACGCGCACGCCGGACGACGCCCACAGCCTCCTCGCCCGCCTCAGTGTGGACCTCTCGGGACGGTGGAGCCGGGGCGCCGTCCTGTTCGAGCACGAGCGCGTCCCGTTTCCCTCGTACCCACACGAGTGGCCGGAGGAGTTGCTGTGGGAAGCAGGCCGGCTGACTGTGGAACTGTGCCAGCGTACCCTGACACACGGCTTCGGGCTGAAGGACGCCACACCGTACA
>BEII01000217.1 GCA_002898935.1 bacterium HR32 | reverse complement strand
GCCGTGGTTCCGGACACAGCCGAGCTCGCACGCACCGTCGAACGCATGGAGCCGAGGCTGCGGGCGCGGGGCGACCCTCGCACCGCACAGCTCCTCCAGGCGTACCACCGGGTGGTGCAGCGGTTTCGGGAAGACCTCACCGACCCTCGCGACCTGCTGCGCTCCCAGGGCGCGGCGCTCATGCTGATCCAGGAGCTCGTGCGGAGCGGCGGGGAACCGGAGGCGGGCGGATGACGCTGCCGGCCTTCCACCCGGCGGTGCTCGACTGGTTGCGCGAGCGGTTCGGCGGGCCCACGCCCGTGCAGGAACTCGGGTGGCCCGTGGTGGCCTCCGGCCGCGACGTGCTGCTGGCCGCGCCCACCGGCTCCGGAAAGACCCTGGCGGCGTTCCTGTGGGCGCTCAGCGAGCTCCTCGGGAGCGACTCCCTCCCGGACGAGACCCGGGTCCTGTACGTGTCGCCCCTGCGGGCGCTGAGCCACGACGTACAGCGCAACCTGCAGCAGCCGCTGCGGGAGATCCGGGAGCGGGCCGCGGCGCGGGGCGGGCGGCTTCCCGAGGTGCGGGTGGCGGTACGCACGGGGGACACCCTCCCGAGCGAACGCGAGCGCATGAAGCGCAAGCCACCCCACATCCTGGTCACGACCCCGGAGTCCCTGTACATCCTGCTGACCGCCCAAGCGGGGCGGGCTCTCCTCCGGACCGTGCGCACGGTGATCGTGGACGAGGTGCACGCGGTCGCGCAGGACAAGCGGGGTGCTCACCTCAGCCTGAGCCTGGAGCGGCTGGACGCGCTCGCCGGGCGGCGCGCGCAGCGCATCGGTCTCAGCGCCACCGCCCGCCCCCTGGAGGACCTGGCAGGCCTGCTGGTGGGCGCGGCCCGGACCCTGCCGGACGGGCGTCCCGACTGCGCCCTGGTGGACGTGGGGTGGCAGCGGGAGTGGGATCTGTCCGTGTGGGTGCCGCAGCAGGTCCTGGGGCCCGTGGCCACGCACGAGGTGTGGTCTGAGGTGTACGACCGCATCGCGGAGCTGGCCCAGCAACACCGCACCACCCTCGTGTTCGTGAGCACCCGGAGGCTCGCCGAGCGGCTCGCGCACCGCCTCACCCTGCGGCTCGGCGAGGGTCGGGTGGCACCCCACCACGGGAGCCTGGCGCGCAGCCTGCGGCACGACACCGAGCGGCGCCTCAAAGCCGGCGAGGTAGCGGTGGTGGTGGCCACCGCGTCCCTGGAGCTCGGCATCGACATCGGGACGGTGGACCTGGTCTGCCACGTGGGCGCGCCCCGGGCCGTGGCGACCTTGCTGCAGCGGGTGGGCCGGTCCGGGCACGGGCTGGACAGAGTCCCCAAGGGTGTGTTGTTCCCCCTGACCCGGGACGAACTCGTGCAGTGCGCGGCCGCCGTACGGGCGGTGCGGGCGGGTGTGTTGGACCGCGTTCGGATCCCCCGCAAGCCGCTCGATGTCCTCGCGCAGCAGTTGGTGGCGGCGTGTGCTGCGGAGCCCGTGCACGTGGAGGCTCTGTGGGACCTGGTCCGGCGGGCGTATCCGTACCGGGACCTGGAGCGCCGGGAGTTCGACCAGGTGCTGCGCATGCTGGCGGACGGCGTCGCCCCCTCGCGCGGCCGGCAGGGCGCGTGGGTGCACTGGGACCGGACCACGGGCGTGGTGCGGGGCCGGAGGGGCGCGCGCCTCGTGGCCATCACGTGCGGGGGCGCCATCCCGGAGACCTTCGACTTCGACGTGGTCGAGGAGCCCACCGAGACGCTCGTGGGCAGGGTGAACGAGGACTTCGCCATCGAGTCGCAGGCGGGCGACGTGTTCCTGCTCGGCAACACCAGCTGGCGCGTGCGGCGGGTGGAGGCTGCGGGGCGGGTCCGCGTGGAGAACGCCCACGGCGCCGCCCCCACGATCCCCTTCTGGCTCGGCGAGGCGCCGGCGCGCACGCCGGAGCTGTCGGCCGCGGTGAGCGACCTGCGCCGCGAGTTGGCCAGCCGCGCAGCCGACCCGGAGGGTGCGGTGGAGTGGCTCGTGGCGCACACGGGCGTGGACCGAGCCGGTGCCGTGCAGCTGGTGGACTACGTGCGGGAGACGCTGGCGGTCCTCGGGTGCGTGCCCACCCAGGAATGCGTGGTCGCGGAGCGCTTCTTCGACGAGGCAGGGGGCATGCAGCTGGTCCTGCACGCGCCCTTCGGCGCCCGCGTGACCCGCGCGTGGGGCCTGGCCCTGCGCAAGCGCTTCTGCCTCACCTTCGACTTCGAGCTGCAGGCGGCCGCCACCGACGACGGGGTCGTGCTTTCCCTGGGCGAGCAGCACAGCTTCCCCCTGGAAGCCATCTTCGGGTTCGTCAGCCCGCACACCGCGCGCAAGGACCTGCTGCAGGCCACGCTGCAGTCGCCGCTCTTCCCCACCCGCTTCCGTCAGAACGCCAACCGGGCGCTCGCGGTGCTGCGGCAGGTGGGAGGTCGCCGCGTGCCCCCGCAGTTCCAGCGCATGCGGGCCGAGGACCTGCTGGCGGCCGTGTTCCCCGAACAGGTGGGCTGCCAGGACAACCACACCGGCCCCATCACCCCGCCCGACCACCCGCTCGTGAACCAGACGGTGGCGGACTGCCTGGAAGACGCCATGGACGTGGATGCGCTCGAGGCCGTGGTGGCCGCCATCGAGCGCGGCGAGGTGCGGACCGTCGCCGTGGACACCCCGCAGCCCTCCCCGATGTCCCACGAGCTGCTGAACGCGAACCCGTACGCCTTCCTGGACGACGCGCCGCTGGAGGAGCGGCGCGCCCGGGCCGTACAGCTGCGGAGGGTGGATCCCGACCTGGCCTCCGGGCCCGGGCGGCTGGACCCCGAGGCCGTCGAGGAAGTGCGGGCGCAGGCCCGGCCGGACGTGCGGGACCCGGACGAGCTGCACGACCTGTTGCAGACGCTCGTGTTCCTCCCCGAACCGGACGCCGGCCCGTGGCTCGGGTTCGCGGACGAGCTGGTGCGGGCTGGGAGGGCGGTGCGGGTGCGGGCGCCCGTGAGCGGCTACGCCGCGGCGGAGCGGGCCGAGAGCCTGCGCAGCGTCTGGCCCTCGGCGGCCTTCGATGGCGGCGTGCCACGGACCGGCGGACCCGCGAGCCGCGAAGACGTCCTGCGCGAGCTGGTGGGCGGGTGGATGCTGCACACGGGTCCCACCACGGCTTCAGCGCTTGCGGCGCGCCTGGGCCTCGCGCGCACGGACGTGGAGGGCGCGCTGCTCGCGCTGGAGGGGCGGGGCGTGGTCTTGCGCGGGCGCTTCACGCACGACGCTGGCGAGGAGGAGTGGTGCGAGCGCAGACTCCTCGCGCGCATCCACCGGCACACCCTGGCCAGGTTGCGCCGCGAGGTGGAGCCCACGAGCCCCGCGCAGTTCCTAGAGTTCCTCCTGCGCTGGCAGCACGTGCACCCCGGGACCCAGTTGCACGGCCGCGCAGGGCTCCTGGAGGTCCTGCGGAAGCTGCAGGGTTACGAGCTCCCCGCACCCGCCTGGGAGGAGTGGGTGCTCCCCGTCCGCGTGCACGCCTACGACCCCGCGGACCTGGAGCACCTGTGCCTCGCAGGAGTCGTCGCGTGGGGCAGGATCGTGGGCGCAAACCCGGAGCCCCCACCCGCGCGCCGGGCCCTGCGCCTGGCCCGGAACACCCCCATCGCGTTCCTGCTCCGCGAGGACCTGTCCGTGTACCTGCCCGCGGAGCCTGTGCCGGCCCGGCTGTCCGGCCTCGCGCGCGAGGTGGAGGAGTACTTGGGAGCGCGCGGGGCGTCGTTCCTGGGTGAGGTGAGCCGCGCTCTGTGCCGCATGCCCTCCGAGGTGGAGGAGGCGCTGTGGGAGCTCGTGGCCGCCGGCCGCGTGACGGGCGACGGCGTGGCCGGGCTGCGGTCGCTGCTGTCGCGGTCCGGCAAGGCCCCACGACGCCTGAACCTGCGCCTGGTCTCCGCTCGGAGGCCGCTCCCGGTCGGGCGGTGGTCGCTGTGGCGTGCGGACGACCCCCCTCCGGAGCCCGAGCGGCTGGAGCGGATCGCCGAACAGCTCCTGCGGCGGTACGGCGTGGTCTTCCGAGAGGTCCTCGCGCGGGAGCGGGCGGCGCCGCCGTGGCGCGAGGTGGTGAGGGTGTACCGGCGGTGGGAGGCGCAGGGCCGGATCCGCGGGGGC
>BEII01000216.1 GCA_002898935.1 bacterium HR32 | reverse complement strand
GGAGGGGTTGAGGACCTCCAGGGTCTCCGCCCGTACTTCCACCTCGCCCGTGGGGATCTTCGGGTTGACCGTGTGGGCCGGCCGCAGCGCCACCTGGCCCTGGACCCGCACCACGTACTCCGGCCGCACCTGCTGGGCTGCCGCGTGTGCGGGTTGCTGCGGGGTACAGACCACCTGCACCACGCCCTCCCGGTCCCGCAGGTCCAGGAACACCAGCCCGCCCAGGTCCCGCCGGCGGTGTACCCACCCGCACAGCGCGACCCGCTGGCCCGCGTGCGCGGGCCTTAGCTCCCCGCACCAGTGCGTGCGCATCCGCCCTCCTCCTCCCGGGCCACCAGCCCCACCACCGCCTCCGTCCGCACTACCCGCTGCTCGCCCGACCGCAGGTCGCGTAGGATGACCTCTCCCGCGGGCGTCCCGGGCACGCCCACCAGCACCGCCCACCGGGCGCCCGCCTTGGAAGCGGCCCGCAGCTGGGCCCGGAGGCTGCGGTCCAACAGGTCGCCCTCCGCCCGCAGGCCCGCGCCCCGCAAGGCGTCCACCACCCGCAGGGCTTCGTCCTCCCACGCCTCGCCCTCGCAACACACGAACACCCGCGGGCTCGCGTCCACCTCGGGCAGCAGCCCTTCCTGTTCCAGCACGAGCAGCACCCGCTCGAGCCCCATGCCAAACCCGACGCCGGGCGTGGGCGGACCGCCCAACACTTCGGCGAGCCCGTCGTACCGGCCCCCTCCGAACAGGGTGCTCTGCGCGCCCAGCTTGGGGTAGTGGACCTCCGCGGCGGTGCGCGTGTAGTAGTCCAGGCCCCGCACGATCAAGGGATCCACCTCCACGGCGATCCCGAGGACTTCCAGCTTGCGGACCACGCGGTCGAAGTGCGCGCGGCAGTCCGGGCACAGGTAGTCGAGGGTCCTGGGCGCGCCGCGGGCGATCTGGCGCGTCTGCTCCACCTTCGAGTCGAGGATGCGCAGGGGGTTGGTGGTCAGGCGCCGGCGGCTGTCTTCATCCAGCCGGTCGTAGTACGCCTGGAAGTAGTCCCGGAACGCCTGGAGGTAGCCGGGCCGACACCGGGCGTCGCCCACGCTGTTCAGGTGCACCCGTACCTCCCGCAGCCCCAACCCCTGCAGGGTCCGCACCGCGAGGCTCAGCACGTCCACGTCCGCGCTGGGCCCCGCGGCGCCCAGCACCTCGGCGCCGAACTGGGTGTGCTGCCGGTAGCGGCCCGCCTGTGGCCGGTCGTAGCGGAACATCTCCGCCACGTAGTACAGCTTCACGGGCTGTGGCCACGTGTGCATCCCGTGCTCCACGTACGCCCGCACCACCCCCGCGGTGCCCTCCGGCCGGAGGGAAAGGCTGCGGCCCGCGCGGTCTGCGAACGTGTACATCTCGTGCTCCACGATGTCCGTGCCCTCGCCCACCCCCTTCAGGAACACCTCCGTGTGTTCCACCAGCGGGGTGCGGATCTCCCGGTATCCGAAGCGGTGGGCGGCTTCACGACACCGGGACACGAGCCACTGCCACCAGTCGGACTCGGGCGGCAGCACGTCCCGCATGCCGCGCGGTGCCTGGTGCTTCGCCATGCTCCCCTCCCGCCTTGCGGCTCAAACGAAGGCGCCCCGTCCCAAGGGACGGAGCGCTGCCCCGCGGTGCCACCCTCGTTCCGCCCGGACAACTCCGCGCGGCCCTCGGTCCGCGCTACGGGGCGGACCCGCCGGCTCCCGGGCGTCTTCGGCCGCACCCGCCGGAGGACTCCCACCCGCGATCCCCTCGCTGCGCGGCGGCTTGGCGCCTACTCCTCCCGCTCCTCGCCGGGCTCGTGGCAGGATTGTACCAGAGTGACCGGCCCGGCGGGCCCGTGGCACAATGGGACCCGTGCGGATCCTCTCCCTGCTGCCGAGCGCCACGGAGATCCTGTGGGCCCTCGGGCTGGGCGACCAGGTCGTGGGCGTGACCCACGAGTGCGACCACCCGCCGGAAGCCGCCCTGCGCCCCCGGGTGGTTCGCACCACGGTTGACCCGCACCGGCCGAGCGCGGAGGTGGACCGTCAGGTCCGGGAGCTGGTGGCGTCCGGTAGACCCCTGTTCCTCGTGGACCTGGAGGCGGTCCGGTCGTTGCGGCCTGACCTCGTGGTGGCCCAAGGGGTTTGCGAGGTCTGCGCGGTGTCGGCGCGGCAGGTGCTACCGCTGGAGGAGGCCGTCCCGGGCGTCCGCGTGGTGTCGCTTCAGGCCACCACCCTCGAGGGCGTGTGGGAGGACGTGCGGCGGGTGGCACAGGCGGCCGGGGTCCCCGAGGCGGGCGAGCGTCTGGCCGCGGCGCTCGCCCAAGAGGTCCGGCGCGTGGCCGAGTCGGTGTCAGGGCTTGCGCCACCCCGCGTCGCGTGTGTGGAATGGCTGGACCCGCCGTTTGTGGCGGGCCACTGGGTACCGGAGATGGTGGCGCTCGCGGGCGGGCTGGACGTGCTGGGTGAGCCTGGCCGCCCCTCGTGGCGGACGACCTGGGAGCGGGTGGCGGAGGCGGACCCGGACGTGGTGGTGCTGATGCCATGCGGGTTCTCGCTGGCGGGCGCGTGGGCGCGGCTCGGGGAGTTGGCGACAGAGCCCGCGTTCCGGTCGCTGCGGGCACTCGTGCAGGGCCAGGTGTACGCCGTGGACGCCAACGCGCACTTCAGCCGGCCGGGCCCGCGGCTGGTGGAAGGGCTGCACACGCTGGCAGGCATCTTCCACTCGGCCCGAGGCCCGCACCCTCTGGCCCGACGGGTCCGTGCCGAAGACGTCGTGCTGGCGGGGCGACCTTGACCACGGGAGGTGTCGGGCAGTGCACGCGGTGATCCTCGCAGGTGGAAAGGGCGAGCGGCTTCGGCCCTACACCCAGGACCGTCCCAAACCCATGGTGGAGATCCTCGGCATTCCCATCCTCGGCTACCAGATCGAGTGGCTGCGCAGCCAGGGGGTGACCGACGTGGTGGTGGCGTGCGGCTACCGGCACGAGGTGATCCAGGACTACTTCGACGACGGCCGCAAGTTGGGCGTGCGCATCCGGTACTCCGTGGAGTCCGAGCCCCTGGGGCGTGGCGGGGCCCTCAAGCAGGCGCTGGCGCTGGTGGAAGGCGAGGTGTGCGTGGCCACCAACGGCGACGTGATCACCAACGTCCCCCTCCGAGAGGTGGTGGAGCAGCACCGCCGCCGGGGCGACGTGGCCACCCTGGTCCTAAGCCCCTTCGTCAGCCCCTACGGCATCGTGGACGTGACCGACGACGACCGCATCACGGGCTTCCACGAGAAGCCCGAGCTGCCCTACTGGATCAACGCGGGCATCTACGTCCTGGACCGCTCCGTGCGGGACCTCTTGCCGGACGTGGGCGACCACGAGACCACCACCTTCCCCGAACTCGCCGCGCAGGGCCGGTTGGGAGCCTACCGGTCTCGCGCGTACTGGCGGGGCGTGGACACCATCAAGGACCTCTCGGAGGTCACCAAGGAGTTCGAGCAGCGGTTGCTGTCTGCGTTTCTGGCCTGACCTGGCGCCTCACCGGCCCACGAGCCGGTACACCCCACCGGCGTGGTCCACCACCAGCAGCTCGCCGTCCGGTTGTTGTGCGAAGGAGGTGATGCGCAGCGCGCTGCGCACGAGCAGCTCGGTGGTCCAGCGGCCTCCGGTCTCCCGCAGCGACCAGATCTGGCCGCCGCAGTAGTCGCCGAACACGTACCGCCCCCCGAGGCCTGGAATGTGGGTTCCCCGGTACACGTACCCGCCCGTGACCGAGCACGTCCCGTCCACGTGGGTGGCGTACTCGGCGATGGGTGGGGTGAAGCCGGAGGGGTCGCAGCCCACCTCGGGCTTGTTACAGAGAGTCCCCTCCATCACCGCCCACCCGTAGTTGCGTCCCGCCTCGACCAGATCCACCTCCTCGCGCCGGTCCTGCCCCACGTCCCCGAGGAACATGCGGCCGGTGGCCCGGTCGAAGGAAAACCGCCAGGGGTTCCGGAAGCCTGTGGCCCAGACCTGCGGGGTTCCGTTCCTGGGGTCCACCCGCAGCATCTTGCCCAGCAGGCTTGCAGGGTTCTGCGCGTTGTCCATGGGGTCGTCCGCGCTGCCGCCGTCTCCCATCCCCACGTACAGGAACCCGTCCGGCCCGAACAGCACCAGCCCTCCGTTGTGGTTGTCGAAGGGCTGGT
>BEII01000215.1 GCA_002898935.1 bacterium HR32 | reverse complement strand
CAACGCCGGCAGCTCCCGCACCCGCACGTCAACCACTCGAACGCGAACCGGGCCCGACTCCTTCCCGGCCCACTCCACCTCGTCGCCCGTCGTCCTTCCTTCCAAGGCCTGGCTCAGCTCCTCCGGGGTCTCCTGTCCGCCCACCTCCAGGAGGAGCTCCCGGTCCCTGGCAAACCGCTGTTCTCCCTCCGGGGCGTCCAGCACCCTCACGAGCACGAAATCCCCGCGGGCTGCGGGCCCCTGCTTGGGCAACAGCTGCGCGTAACGAGCCCTCAGCGCCTCCAGGGTCTTGTCCACCTCCTCGTCCGGAACCGGGGGTTCCTCGAAGGGGACGCGCAACGTCCGGTAGTCGCCCAGCCGGACCTCCGGCTCCACCTCCACCCGCGCCACGAGCCGCAGGGGCTTGCCCTCTTCGATCCTCGTCTCGTCGAACCGCGGCCGGCCGATGGGTCGGATGCCCGCGGCCTGCACCGCCTCCCGGTACACCTCGGGGAGCAGGCGGTCCAGAGCTTCCTCGTACACGGCGTCCCGCCCCACGTACCGCTCCACCACCGCTCGGGGGGCCTTGCCGGGCCGGAACCCCGGGATGCGGGCCCGCTGGCTAACCCGGGCAAGCCCCTGGACCACAGCCCTCGCCACCCGGTCCTCAGGGATCTCGATCTCCAGGACCGCGGTGCTGCCCGGCTCCCGTCGCACGCTGAGGACCTTCACTTCAACCCTCCCTCACCGCGGGCCGTTGGTGCGGGCGGAGGGATTCGAACCCCCACGGGACGAGCCCACGGGATCCTAAGTCCCGCGCGTCTACCGTTCCGCCACGCCCGCGCCACCCCGCGCCCGAAAACGTCGAACCCCGCAGGAACCTGCGGGGTGTCACCGTACACCGCCCCGAGACCCTAGGCCCGGCCATCGTGTTGGTGGGCCGTGCAGGACTCGAACCTGCAACCTTGGGATTAAGAGTCCCCTGCTCTACCTGTTGAGCTAACGGCCCAGCGGGATTCTAGCAACGGCTCGGGCGGGTGTCCAGAACGTGCGCTCGGCCCCGCGCCCGCTGCCTCGTACGGCTCCCGCAGCCGCACGGGCTCGCCCGCCCGCACCCGGAGGTTCAGCAGCTCCACGAGCACGGAAAACCCCATGGCGAAATACACGTAGCCCCGCGGGGTGTGCTGTCCGAGCCCGTCGGCCGCCAGCACCGCGCCGATCAGGATCAGGAAGCTCAAGGCCAGGATCTTCACCGTGGGGTGACGCTCGATGAAGGCGCTCACCGGGCCCGCCGCGGCCAGCATGATGGCCACTGCCAACAGGATGCCGGCCACCAGCCCCTCTACCCGGCGGACCATCCCCACCGCCGTGATCACCGAGTCGAGGGAAAACACGAAGTCTACCCAAGCGACCTGCACGAGCACGCTGGCGAGCGACGGCGGGACCCGGGCGGTGGCGTGGCCTTCTTCCCATTCTAGCCGCTGGTGGATCTCGTACGTCGCCTTGCGCAAGAGGAACAGGCCACCACGTTGTCAATCCCAAGGACCGCTTCCAACGCAGTGAGGGTCGCCAGCGCCACCCACGCCTCCGGGTCCTGCAACCAGTCCATCCGTCCCCTCCCCGAGTCGCCACGGGCGCCGGCGTCAAGCCCGCCAGCGCCGCGCTTTGTTTCAGCCGACGGGTACGCTGGCGGCGGCACCCCCCGTCAAGTGCAGGGCGGCGCCTTAGGCCGTCGGCCACACCCGCCCGCGCAGGGCTGCCCCGACCTCCCGGAGGTGTAGGGTGAGGATCTGCAAGTCGATCCCGAAGCTCACGACGCGGAAGCCACGCCGGACGTAGCGCGCCGCTGTGTCCACGTCGCGGACGTGGACCGCCAGGGTCTTGCCCCGGGCCAGCGCGCGCTCGGCCACCTTCTCCACCGCGCGTTCGACGTCCGGGTGGCTGAGCTGGCCGGGCACACCCATCTGGGCCGACAGGTCGCCGGGTCCCACGAACAGCACGTCGGCCCCCGGCAGCTGGGCGATGTCGTCCACGGCGTCCACCGCGCCCAGGGTCTCGATCAGGAGGAACACGCAGACCTCTCGGTTTGCGCGTGTAGCGGCCTGCGCGTCCGGGAGGATCCCTGCGGACCGGACCGCGGAGCAGTACCCGCGTTGGCCCTCGGGCGGGTAACGGGCGGCTTCTACTGCCGCGCGTGCGTCCTCCACGCCGCGGATGCCGGGCACCACCACACCGCGAGCCCCCTGATCCAGAGCCGCCCCGATGAGGCTCGGCCGGTTCTCCGGCACCCGCACCAGGGGTACCACGCCGCTGGCCTCCGCGGCCCGGACCAGGTCGCCCAACCGGTCGGTGGAAAGCGGCCCGTGCTCCTGGTCCAGGATCACGAAGTCAAACCCGGCCCTTCCGTACGCTTCCACCACCAGCGGATGGGGCACCTGGACGATGGAGCCGAACCGCGGTCCTTCCCCAGCGAGAAGGGGCTGGATTCCCAACATCCCACACCTCCTGCCTGGATTTCTCTACCGCTCCGCGATCTTTCCGGACCCCGGCCCCCTCGCTCGGGAGTCTTCCGGGACAGCCACCTAGGTCGTCTTGGGAGGCCAGAAGACCCAGCGGCTTCCCTCTTCCGCGGCCACGGCGAAGGCGTGGGCGCCCGCCTCCACCGGTCCCGGCCGACGCGCCATGTACACCAAGCCGTCGGCCGGGGCCCGGAGCGTCTCTACGACCTCGAAGGTGTACGGGTCGAACAACTCTGCCAGCAGGTCGCCGGCGCGGACCCAGACACCGGGAGGGTCTGCGCACAGGACGTCCACCGGATCTATGCGCGGCACCAGGTAGCCGGCCGCGTTGGGCCGCACGTGGGGGACGTGGGAGAACAGGCAGAACCGTCCGGGTTCCACCGGCGGACCGTCTGTCATGCCCAGGTGCGCCATCACCCGGCGGATGCCCCGGACCAGAACCTCCACGCAACGCCGCGCGGCGGCGAGGGGCAGCTGGTCTCCTCCGAACTCCGGGGCGATGGCGACCACACCCAGGCTTGTCGCGTAGCCCGTGCACGTGTGCGGACGGACCGACTCCCTCTGGACCAGCGGGAGTCCGAAGGCGTAGGCGAGCTCCACGGCTGCTGCCACGGACCCCCCGTCCGTCCCGACGATGGTCTTGGCGAGGCCTACCCCGTGAAAGTGGGTGTGGAAGTCCAGCAGGTGGGTGAGGTGAGGCAGCGCCTCCTCCGCCAGGACTTCCGCCACCCGCTCCGTGAGGCTCCGGTCACTGGGTTCAGACGGCCCTGCACCGAACACCGCATGCGCCCTGCGCCCCGGGAACACCCGGTTGAGGTTACCGAAGTCCACGTCGTCCTCCAGCGTCACCCGGCTCCCCTGGGCAAACGCCACCGGGTTGGCGACGGGAACCGCTACCACGGTGCCTCGCAGCTCCTCGGGGGAGAGGTCCCTCAGCGCCTCCCGGACGCCCCACACCGGGAGGTGCTCCGGGCCGTGGACTCCGCACACCAGGCCGAGTACCGGCCCGGGGCTGCGGCCGTGCACCACGTGGGCTACCAGGGCCAGGGGGCCGCCGACCAGCAGGGAGGCGACGGAGCGCCGCAGCACCGCCCGGGATCCCGGAGCGACCGCCTGACCGAACAGGACGAAGGGTTCCACGGAAGACCTCCACGCGACCCCTTGACACCGGGCCGGTTATTGTCACTATGATACGACGTCATGACAAATACGGAAGCCCCGCCCCGAACCCCTCTCCGGGCACTCCTGGAAGCTCTCCCGGGCCTCGACCGGAACGGTGACCTGCCGTACTACGCACAGATCAAGGAGCGGCTGCGGGCCCCCATCCAAGCAGGGCGCTGGCCCGAGGGGACCCTCCTACCCACCGAGGCGCAGCTGCAGGTGTACTTCGGCGTCAGCCGCACCACGGTCCGCCAGGCGCTGGCGGACCTGGAAGCGGAAGGCTACATCGTGCGCCACCCGGGCCGCGGGACCTTCGTGGCCTCCCCCCAGCGCGTCGCGGACCGAAGGCCCCGGCGGCTGGTCGGCTTTCTCGAGACGCTGCGCGCCCGGGGCGTGGACGTGCAGTCAGAGGTCCGAGGCGTGCGCACCGTCCGCGCGTCCTCGAGGGTGGCCGCCTCCCTCGCCCTGCCCCTCGGCAGCCCGGTGACGGAGATCCGCCACCGGAGTCTGGTGCACGGACAGCCCATCGCCG
>BEII01000214.1 GCA_002898935.1 bacterium HR32 | reverse complement strand
GGCGCCCGGCTGGCCGTGCAGGTGGCGAACGAGCGGCGGCAGGCCGGCCACCGGCTGCGCGGGGTGCGGATCGGCAGCGGGGACCTTCTGGAGCTGAGCCGCCAGGTCCGAAGGATCCTGGACGAGGCGGGCCACCCGGAGGTTCAGATCTTGGCCAGCGGGGACCTCAACGAGTACCGCATCGCAGAGCTGGTGGCTTCCGGCGCTCCCATCGACGCCTTCGGGGTGGGGACCGAGATGGGGACGTCCTACGACGCCCCGGCCCTCGGCGGGGTGTACAAGCTGGTCGAGGACCAAAGTGGCTACCGCATCAAGCGCAGCACCGGCAAGGTGACCTTGCCCGGCCGCAAACAGGTGTGGCGCGTGTACCGGGAGGGGGTGTTGCACGAGGACGTGATTACCCTCGCCGACGAGCCCGGTCCCCCCGGGGCCGAGCCGCTCCTGGTGGAGGTCATGGCGGGCGGGGTGCGGTCCGTCCGGGAGGCACTCGGGGAGGTCCGCGAGCGGGCCGCCCGCCGCCTGAGCAGCCTCCCAGAGTCCCTCCGAGACTTGGAGAATGGCAGCTACGCCGTGCGCCTCAGCCCACGGCTCGAGGCCCTGTTCCACCGCATGGCATCCGCCTAGACCCACCTCGCCGCGCGATTCTTGGGGTGGTCTAGGCGGGTTTTCCGGGACAAGCACCTAGCAGCCTGCCCCCGGGCCCTGGGCCGTCACTCGAAGCTGACTCGGATCCGGTCTCCGTCCTGCGGGTAATGCCGGAGGAACTCCCCGACGGTCATCTCGCGGCCGTTGACCGACACCCGCAGCCGGCCGGGTCGCTGCCCGCAGCGGTCGCCGTTCCGGAACCGCCGGCCGTCCGGCAGGACCAGGGCCCCGTCGCTCAGCGACACCCCGATGGACCGGAAGAACGCCTCCAGGGTAGCCTGGCGGCCCTCCTCGTCGGTCTCCGGGTGCACGTGGATCACCCCGTCTCCGTGCGTGTGCACGTTTCCAGGGCTGGGCGGGAAGCCCAAGGCGCGGCCGCAGATTTCCACCGAGAAGGGCGCGTGCCAGTGGGCGCCGACCCGGGGGTAGGCGGGGCGGTTCAGGATGCCGTACGCCACCACGGCCACGCCCGCCACCACGACCCCGCCGAAGGCCCACGGCCACAGGCGGTCCCACGGGCGCCGTGTGGGCTTCATCGTCTCCTTCTGCGCCTTGCGCTTGGACGCCATCGCCTCCCCCGACGCCTTACACCGGGTAGCCCATGCTCTGCAACGCGAGGCGGCCTTCGTCCGTAAGCCGTTCGGGGGTCCACGGGGGCGAGAACACGATCTCTACCTCCACGTCCTCCACGCCCGGCAGCTGCCTCACCTTCGACCGGATCTCCTCCGCCAGCACCGGCCCGATGGGACAGCCCAGGGCCGTGAGGGTCATCTGGACCTTCACCTTGCCGTCCTCCTGGGAAAGGTCGTAGATGAGCCCCAGGTCCCAGATGTTCACGGGGATCTCCGGGTCGTAGCAGGTCTTGAGGACCCCGACGATCTCCTCCCGCGTCGCCATGGTCACCACCCACGGGCCCAGTCTGTGCCGCAGCCGTGCGGCAGGCCCACCGGCAAGATATCATCGGGACGTGCGTCGCTTCCACCAGACCGACGGGGTCGTGTTGGGGTACGACGAGGCCGCGTTTCCCCGAGCCGCCGTCCAGACCGTGCGGGACGCGTGGCGGGCGCGGCTTCCAGCCCGCACCATGCCCTTCCGGAGGGCCGACGCGGCGGCGCCTGCGGCCCTTCTGGTGAGCCTTGGCACCTTCGAAGACTTCGTCACCCTGGCGGCGCTCACCCGCCGGCTCCGGTCCGAGGAGTTCGCCTCGGCCCGCGGGGCGGTCGTGGAGCTGTTCGCACAGTCCCGCAAGAAGCCCGTGGAGTTCCAGTTCCGGTGCGACGTGGGCGAAGCCATCCTCCGGGGCCGCTTCGTGCCCGCCGACCCCGCGCAGGCGGACGCCGCCCTGTGCGGCCTGGAGTTTCTGGCAACGGAGCTGGCGGCCCTCGGGGTCCCGGAGGGGACGAGCCTCGTGGAGGCCCGTTACGACGGCGACCTGTGGATGCCTGAGCGGGCCTACGGGTTCGACCGCGCCTCGGGCCGGCTCCGCACCTTCCGGCCCGTGGCCGGGGCGTGGTCGTGCGGGGAGGGAGCGTGACCGCTCGGAGCCGCCTGCTCCTCCCCTGGGCGCTGGTGCTCCTGCTGGTGGTGTGGCCCACCCTGGCCCGCTGGTACACGGACTGGCTCTGGTTCGTCGAGCTCGGCTACCCTCGCGTCTTCTGGGTGCCAACGCTCTCCCGTGCGCTCCTGTTCGCGTTTTCCGCCGGGGTGGTGTTCGCGCTGCTGTACCCCAACCTGCAGCTGGCGCTGGCGAGCCTCCCTGCGCCCTCCGTGGTGGAGGTCCGCGTGGACGGGACCCGGGTGGGACGCGCCCCGCGGCTTCACCGGTGGCTGTTGGCAGGGGTTGCGCTCCTCGCAGGGTTGTCCGGGGCGGCCAGCACCGGGCAGTGGGTGGCCTTCCAGCAGTTTCTCCACGCGGTGCCCGCGGGCGAGCGAGACCCGATCTTCGGCCTCGACGTGTCCTTCTACCTGTTCCGGCTTCCGTTCCTGCGGTTCCTGGAGGGGCTGGTGTGGGGCTGGGGGGTCGTGGCCTTCCTCGGCGCCCTAGCGCTGTACCTGTTGGGCGCAGGCTCCCGCGCCTGGCGACTCGGCTCCGGCGCCCGCGCGCACCTGTCGCTGCTGGCCGGCCTTCTGCTGCTGGTGCGGGCCGGCGGCTTCCGACTGGACGCCTACGAGCTCCTGACCTCGCAGCGGGGGCTCGTGTTCGGCATCACCTACGCGGACGCCTACGCGCGGCTTCCGGCCCTGAACGTCCTCGCGGCCCTGGCGCTGGTGTGTGCCGGCTTGCTGTTCGCCAACGCCTGGCTGCGCACCCTGCGGTTCGCAGCCGGCGTGCTCGTGTTCGCGGCCGCGGCGTGGTTCCTGGGGGTCGGCCTGATGCCCACCCTGGTGCAGCAGCTCGTTGTGGCGCCCGCGGAACTCAGCCGCGAGGCCCCGTACCTGCGCATGCACATCGAGGCCACCCTGCGGGCCTACGGCCTCCACCGCGTCCGGGCTGTGCCCTTCGAGCCCACGGAGCGGCTGGACCCCACAGCTCTGGCGCGGCACCGGAACACGCTGGAAAACGTCCGCCTGTGGGACTACCGGCCCCTCTTGGAAACGTACCGGCAGCTGCAGGCTCTGCGCGCCTACTACGTGTTCTCGGACGTGGACATCGACCGCTACCGGATCGGTGGTCGACAGCAGCAGCTGATGCTGGCCGCGCGGGAGCTGGACCTGGACCGGTTGCCCCCACAGGCCCGGACCTGGGTGAACCGCCACCTGGTGTACACGCACGGCTACGGCGTGGTGGCCACGCCCGTCAACCGCGTGTCCGAGGAGGGGCTGCCGGAGCTGTGGCTGCGGGACCTCCCGCCGCGGGCGGAGGTCCCCGAGCTGCGGGTGGACCGGCCCGAGATCTACTTCGGAGAGCTCACCCGCGATTACGCCATCGTCGGCACCCGGATCCCGGAGTTCGACTACCCTCGCGGGGACGAGAACGTCACCACCCGCTACCGCGGAGAGGGTGGCGTCCCGCTGCACGGCTGGCTCAGGCGCCTGGCGTTCGCCACCCGGTTCGGGGAGCCGCGGATCCTCCTGTCCACAGACCTCACGCCCGACAGCCGTATCCTGTTCCACCGGGCCGTCTCCGACCGGGTGCGGCGGCTCGCTCCCTTCCTGCGCTACGACCGGGACCCGTACGTGGTGGTGGCGGAGGGTCGGCTGTTCTGGATCGTGGACGCCTACACCACCAGCGACCGCTACCCGTACGCGCAGCCCGCAGGATCCTCCAACTACATCCGGAACTCGGTGAAGGCGGTGGTGGACGCCTACCACGGGAGTGTCCGCTTCTACGTCTTTGACCCCACGGACCCCGTGGTGCGGGTCTACCAGCGCATGTTCCCAGGTCTGTTCCGGCCCATGGCGGATCTGCCCCCAGCCCTGGCCGCACACCTCCGGTACCCCGTGGACCTGTTCGCAGTCCAGGCAGAGGTCTACGCCACGTACCACATGCGGGACCCCCGGGTGTTCTACAACCGGGAGGACGTGTGGGCGGTGGCGCAGGAGGTCT
>BEII01000213.1 GCA_002898935.1 bacterium HR32 | reverse complement strand
CACCGCCTGCGGCCCGGACTGTGGGGTCGCCACCCGCAGGCTCGCGCCGACCTCGCCGTCCGGGCTCACCCGGCCCGCGCGCACCCACGTGCCGCCCAGATCCACGGCCACCACGTGCATGCGTCACCTCTCGTCGGCAGGAGGAAGCACTCCCGCCCTCAAAAAGATACGTCGGGAGCCGTCCGGGGACCTGGGACGGGCCCGGGAGGTGGCCTTCATGCTGTACATCGCCGCGGCCGTGGCCGCGGGCGTGTGGCTGGTTCTCTCCGCGGTCAAGATCGTCCGGGAGTACCAGCGCCTGGTGGTGTTCCGGTTCGGCCGGTCCGTGGGCCAGCGCGGCCCCGGGATCGTCTTCCTGATCCCTCTGGTGGACCGCGCGGTGTGGGTGGACCTCCGGGAGGCCTTCCTGGAGATCCCGTCCCAGACGTGCATCACCAAGGACAACGCGCCCATCAACATCGACTTCCTCATCTACTGGAAGGTGGTGGAGCCTGAGGCGTCCGTGATCCAGGTGGCCGACTTCGCGGGCGCCGCCCGGGGCATCGCCACCACGACCCTGCGGGCGGTCATCGGGGACATCGTGCTGGACGACGTGCTGGCGCGTCGGGAGCAGATCAACCAGGTGCTCCGCGCCAAGCTGGACGAGGTCACCGAGCGGTGGGGGGTCAAGGTGACCGCCGTGGAGATCCGCGAGATCCTCCCGCCCCGGGAAGTCCAGGAAGCCATGACGCGGCAGATGTCCGCAGAGCGCAACCGCCGCGCGGTGGTGACGGAGGCGGACGGCAAGCGGGAGGCGGCCATCAAGGTGGCGGAGGGCGAGAAGCAGGCCGCCATCCTGAAGGCGGAGGGAGACCGTCAGGCGGCCATCCTGCGCGCGGAGGGTTTCGCCCTGGCCCTGGACAAGATCTTCTCGGTGGCCCACAACGTGGACAGCAAGACCATGACCCTGCAGTACCTGGAGACGCTGAAGGCCTTGGGGGAGAGCCCGGCCACGAAGTTCATCTTCCCCATGGAGTTCACGCGGCTGCTGGCCCCCCTGGGGGACCTGGCACAGAAGGCGCTGGAAGACAAGGGCGCGTCCTAGCCGCCTGGTCTCCGACTCGGCACCAGCCCTCCGGGAAGCCTGTCCCGGAGAACCGTCGGCCAGAACGGACCGGCCTCCCAAGGCCGCTGCGCGCTTCTGCGGTCGTCTAGACGATGGCTTCGTGCGTCTGGGCGTTGAACAGGTGCATCTTGCGCAGGTCCAACGCCACCACCACTTCGTCCCTCATCTTCGCCCGCGTGTGGGCGTCCACCCGGGCCACCAGGGAGTGGCCCCCCGCGTCCAGGTAGAGGATCACGTCCGAGCCCAACGGCTCGTGCACCTCGACCTTCGCCCGCAGGGTGGCCGCGTCCGGCGGGAGCTGGCCGTCGCGCAAGGCCGCGTCGTCCACGTGCTCGGGCCGGATGCCGAAGATCACGGGCCTCCCTTCCCACGGCCGCACCACCTCGTGCAGGTCGGAGGGGATGGGCACGGCCCAACTCCCCGCGTCGAACACCAGCCGGCCGTCCCGCTGCCGGACCTCGCCGGGGACGAAGTTCATGGACGGGCTGCCGATGAAGCCAGCCACGAACACGTTGGCAGGCTTCTCGTACAGGCTCAGGGGCGCGTCCACCTGCTGCACCACGCCGTCCCGCATGACCACGATGCGGTCCCCCATGGTCATGGCCTCCACCTGGTCGTGGGTGACGTATACGGTCGTGGTCTGCAAGCGCGCGTGCAGCTTCTTCAGCTCCGCCCGCGTCTGGACTCGAAGCGCGGCGTCTAGGTTGCTGAGGGGCTCGTCCATGAGGAAGACCTGCGGCTCCCGCACGATGGCCCGACCCACGGCCACCCGCTGCCGCTGGCCTCCCGACAGCTGCCGCGGCTTGCGATCCAGGAGGTTCTCGATGCCCAGCATGGCCGCCGCCTCCCGCACCCGCCGGTCGATCTCCGCCCTCGGGTACTTCCGTAGCCGCAGCCCGAAGGCCATGTTGTCGTAGACCGTCATGTGGGGGTACAGGGCGTAGTTCTGGAACACCATGGCGATGTCGCGGTCCTTGGGCGGGACGTCGTTCACCAGCCGGTCCCCGATGTAGACGTTCCCCTCCGTGACCTCCTCGAGCCCCGCGATGAGCCGCAGGCACGTGGTCTTCCCGCATCCGGAGGGGCCCACGAGGACCGTGAACTGCCGGTCCGGGATCTCCAGGGTGACGTGGTTCACCGCCACCACGTTCCCGAACCGTTTGGTCACGTTCTCCAGGAACACCCGCGCCATCCGGCTCCGCCTCCTCGCACCCGGACCCCAGCGGATCCCCTAGGCGTCCGCGAGCCGCCGCTTGAGCTCGTCGATGACCGCCACCGGGGTGGGATCGACCTCGTTCAGATATGCAAGATACACGCTCACGAGATCCCCGAACAAGACGAGGGACAGGAGCCGGGCGAGCGGGTGGCTGCCCCGCGCCAGCACCTCGTGGTACCCCGCGGCGGCCCCAAGGCTGATCTCCCGGGTCACCTGCACCCGCCGCACGAGGCGCGGGGGGTCCTGAGGGTCGCGGAGGACCACCACCTGCAGCAGTGCCTCCGGCTGGCCTGCCAGCGCCCACCCCACGGTCTCGTTGTGGTTCAGCTCCGGAAACACGTTCCACGTGGCGTAGACCTTGCTGTTCTCGTTCAGCTGCGTCTTCCACCGCAGGGCAGCGGGTTCCGCCAGGCGGGAGGCCGCGTACACCACCGGCACGTGGCCCACCAGGGCGCGGGCCAGCTCCTTCGCCGGGTTCTCCGCAGCAGGCCGCCCCGGGCCCCACTCAGACGCCAGCTCCCGGAGCAAGCGCGCGGCCTCCGCCACACCCGCGCCAAGCCCCTCCACCCAGCCCGCCCGGTCCGCCACGCCCAGCATGGGGCCCAACAGCAGGCCGAGCGCTGCCCGGGGCGGGAGGCCGCCCGGGATCCGGACCGTGGGGGTCCCGTGCGCGGCGGCCCGCTCGACCAGCTGGCCACCGGAGCTGACCACCACGCACTGGGCTCCGGCCGAGCTCGCGGCCTCGTAGGCCGCGAGCGTCTCCTCGGTGTTGCCCGAGTACGAACACGCCAACACCCGTGTGCCGGGCCCCACCCACGCGGGCGGCACGTAGTCCTTCACCACGGTCACCGCAAACGGCGCCCGCTCGTACAGGAGCGCCCTCAGCAGGTCCCCGCCGATCCCCGAGCCGCCCATCCCCAGCACCAGCACGTGGCCGGGCCGCTCCCATCCCGACGCATCCAGCCGACGCCCGAGCTCGAACCCTTCCTCGAGCAAGTCGCCGAGCCGGACCACGAGGCCCACCATGTCCTGGGGGTCCAAGCTCCGCAGTTTCGCCGGGTCGTCCAGCACGTACGTCATGCACTCTGGCTTCGGGGTCCGGGGCGCCGAGCCCTGCTGGTTTGGTCTCCCGCAGCCGGGAACGGTAAACTTCCGTTGCATGGCAGCGTGCGTCCTTGTCGCCCTCAGGCGCCCGGAGGAGGCCGAGGCGGCCCTCGTCCTGGCGCGGCCCCTGGCTCGGGCGTGGGGGCTGCCTGTCGTCCTGCTGTGCCCCCTGGTAGTCCCCGCGGACGAGCCCCTGAGCGCTGCAGCCACCTCCGCCCAGAGCGCGCGGGAGGTGATGGAGCGTGCGGCCCGGGAGGGCCCCGCGGACCCCGAGGTCCGCGTCGTGGTGCGGGCGGGCCGGGACGCCTGGACGGAGGTGCAGACTGCCGCGGCGGAGCTCGGTGCGCAGCTGTTGCTGGTCCTGCGGACCGCTGACGATGCCTTCGGCCGCCCCCTGGACGACCTGCTGCGCCAGGCACCCTGCGACCTCGTGCTCGCCTCCGCACTGCCGCTCCACGCCTTCGCGCGCGTGCTCGTGGGCGTGCGCGGCGGCCCCAACGCGGAGCTGGCCCTCCGGGTGGCCCAGGCGCTCGCCGCTCCGGTCGGCGGGGAGGTAACGGGGCTCCACGTGTTCCGCGAGGACATCCCCGAGCGGGAGCGGTGGCGCGAGGAGCGGCCGTACTTGGTGGTGATGCAGCGGGCGGAGGGCGCGGTCCGCAAGCGCATCGCGGCCGGTAGCGCCGCGGAGGTGATCGCCCAGCAAGCCCCTCAGTACACCGCGGTGGTGGTGGGGGCCACCGCGGACCCGGCCCGCCCGGCTGTCCAGCCCACTCTGCGGTCCCTGGACCGGCTGGTGGTGGTCCGCAGCGGGC
>BEII01000212.1 GCA_002898935.1 bacterium HR32 | reverse complement strand
GCACGCCCCGCGCCACAGACCTCCCCTCCACACGTCGCAACCCCGCGAAGACCACGGGTGCCACCGCCATGTTGTAGCCCACGCTTACCAGAAGCGCGGCGGCCGTCACCAGGACGGGCTCGCCTACCACCGCGGCCACGGCCGCGTCCACAAGCCGCGAGGTCACCGTGGCGGTCGCGGCGAACGCGCAGGGAGCGAGGGGGCTGTCGAGCAACACGCTTCGTGCGAGGGTGCCGGCGCCGTACCCCACGACCAGCTTCGCCACCGCTCCCAGTCCCAGAGGACCGCCGCCGGCCAGGTCCTGCAAGAGCCCACCCGCCAGGCCCGCCCACGCGCCCGCCTCGGGCCCGTACCGCAGCGCGGCGGCCAACACCACCAACAGCACAGGGTCCAGGGTACCGCCAAGCCAGCTCACCCTCCACGCCCACGCGCCCTCCACCGCCACAGCCACCCACAGGGCCACGGCGTACAGGGCGACCCGCCCTGCGGCCGTGCGCACAGGCCGGTTCACGGGCCGGCCCCTCCTCCGCCCGACACGATCACCAGCACCTCCTCAAGCCGTGAAAGGTCCGCGGCCGGCCGGACTTGGGCCTCCTGAAACAACGCGCCCACGGGTCTCGAGACGGAGACGACCGTGCCCACCACCAGCCCCCGGGGGAACACGCCACCCAGGCCGGAGCTCACCAGCACGTCACCCTCCCGCAAGACGGCGGATCTCGAGAGGTAGCGCAACCGCAGCACCTCCGTGCCCTGACCCTCCACCAGCCCGGCCTCGCGGCTCGTCCGGACCAGGACGCCTACGGAGCTGCGGGGATCGGTGACCAGCAGCACGCGGGCGGCGGTGGGCTACACCTCCAGCACGCGCCCCACTAGGCCGTCCGCGGTGACCACGGGGTCGTTCTTCCGCAGCCCGTCCCGGGCGCCGCGGTCCACGGTCAGGGTGGTGTACCAGCGGCTGGGGTCGCGGGTCACCACGCGGGCGGCCACGGTGGCTGAGGGCACGGAGGGCCGGAAGGCCAGCAGACGCCGCAGCCGCTCCACCTCCGCGGAGGCTTCCGCGAGCTGCGCGAGCTCCCGCCGCAGCCGCTCCACCTCCGCGCGCAGGCGCGCGTTCTCGGTGCGAAGCTGGCCGATCTCGTTCAGGGCCCGCCAGGAGCCCACCACGGCGTCCGCGGCCTGGGACAGGGCCGCCTGGAAGGGCACGAGCGCACCGAGGACCAGGCGTCCGAGCCCGCCGACGTCCCGCCGCTCCGGGGCGCGCACCTGCAGGGTGAGCAGCGCGCCCGCGGCCACCAGCAGGAACGCCAGCAAGCCCGCCCGTCGCCGCGACCCTGCCGCGATCATCGCCCGCACCACCTCGCCCGGAGGCTACGCGCGCTTGGCCGTCACGAGGACCTTCTTCAGCGTGTCGATCTCCTCCAAGGCTCGACCCGTCCCCAGCACCACCGCGGACAGCGGGTCGTCGGTGAGCGTGACGGGCATCCCCGTCTCCTCCGCCAGCAGCCGGTCCAACCCCCGCAGCAGCGCGCCGCCCCCGGCCAGCACGATCCCCCGCTCCACGATGTCCGCCGAGAGCTCCGGCGGCGTGCGCTCCAAAGTCTGTTTCACCGCGTCCACGATGGCGGCCACGGGCTCGCTCAGCGCCTCCCGGATCTCCGCGCTCGTCATGCGCACGGTCCGCGGCAGCCCGGACACCAGGTCCCGTCCCCGCACGTCCACCGCCTGCTCCTCCCGCAGGGGGTAGGCGGAGCCGATGGCGATCTTGATCTCCTCCGCGGTGCGCTCCCCGATGAGCAGGTTGTAGGCCTTGCGGGCGTACTGGATGATCGCTTCGTCCATCTCGTCCCCGCCGATCCGGATGGACTTGCTGGTCACGATCCCGCCGAGCGAGATCACCGCCACCTCCGTGGTCCCGCCGCCGATGTCCACCACCATGCTCCCCACGGGCTCGGACACGGGGAGCCCCGCGCCGATGGCTGCGGCCATGGGCTCCTCGATGAGGTAGGCCTCCCGCGCGCCCGCCTGGAGGGTGGCGTCCACCACCGCCCGCTTCTCCACCTCCGTGACCCCCGAGGGGATGCCCACGATCACCCGCGGCCGCAGCAGACTGCGGCCGCGCATCCCCTTCCGGATGAAGTAGCCAAGCATGGCCGCGGTGGTGTCGAAGTCCGCGATGACCCCGTCCCGGAGGGGACGCATGGCGTGGATGTCGGAGGGCGTGCGGCCGATCATGCGCTTGGCCTCGTCCCCCACGGCCAGGATCACGCCGTCGGTGCGCTTGGCCACCACGGAAGGCTCTCGGAGCACGATCCCCTCGTGACGCACGTACACCAGGGTGTTGGCGGTCCCGAGGTCGATGCCCATGTCGCGGGAAAACCGGCTGAAGAACCCGTTGCGTATCATCCCTGCCTCCGGAAACGCGGGTAAGCCGCGGCCCTCGCGGAGGACCTGCGACGGATGGCGCACTAGAATCCTAACCCGCGCTCCCGGAGGCTGACAAACCGGCCGTCCCCGACCACCAGGTGGTCCAGGACCCGGACGCCCAGCAAGGTGCCCGCCTCCCGGAGGACCTGGGTCAGCCGGACGTCCTCGGGGCTCGGCTCCGGGTTGCCGGAGGGGTGGTTGTGGGCCAGGATGACCGCGTGCGCGCTCCGCCGGACCGCTTCCCGGAACACCTCCCGGGGCTCCACGGACGCGGCGTTCAGGCCTCCCCGGGACGTCTCCACGACCCCCACCACCTCGTGGCGGGTGTTGAGCAGCAGCACCCAGAAGTGCTCCTGGTCTCGGTGGGCCATCCGTGCAGCCAGCACGTCCGCGGCGTCCTGCGCGCTGCGGACCACCGGGCGGCTTGCGGGGTCAGGGCCCTGCAGCCGGCGTGCGAGCTCGAACGCCGCGAGCAGGGTGGTGGCCTTCGCAGGCCCCACGCCGGGCAGGGCGCTCAGCTCCTCGGGCCTGGCCCGCGCCAGGCCCCGCAGACCCCCGAACCGCCGTAGCAGGTCGTCCGCCAGGTGGAGGCTCGACGCCCCGGGAACACCGGACCGCAAGAGCACGGCCAAGAGCTCCCGGGCCCCCAGCGCCTCCGGGCCTTCGGCCAGCAGCCGCTCCCGCGGCCGCGCCTCCGGAGGGAGCTCCCGGACCGGTAGCGTGGCAGCCATTCCGTGGATTGAACGTCCGGGCGCGGGCGGTTTCGACAGGGCTAGGCGCTTGTACCGGAAAAACCCTACCGACAGATAGACCGGGGTCCCCAAAAGTCGCGCAGCGATTCTTGGGGTGGTCTAGACCCAGCGCCACACCCAGAGAGCGAACACCACCCCGAGGAGCACCGCGAGGTTCAGCCGGACGGTGAACCCGAAGGTGAACGTCACCAGGCCCAAGTCGAGGTGCAGGGCGGGATCCAGCCCGGGTTCCACAGACCGTGCGAGGAACGACAGCGGCGAAAACGCCGCCACGGCCTCGCTGAGCACGTGCCCGACCACGCCGCCGGCCAGGACCACGAGGCCGAGGGCCAACCACGAGCGCCGGCGGCGTAGCGGCATGGTGCGCGGGCTAGGTCGGCCCGAGGTCACCCGTCAGCCGGCTCACGAGGTCTTCGCGGGCTCGTCGTTGTCCTCTTCCTTGACCGACTTGCGGAAGTCCCGGATCGCCTTCCCCAGGGAGCTCCCGATGCCGGCCAGGCGAGAAGGCCCGAAGATCAGTAGCGCGATCACGAGGATGATGACGAGCTCGGTCGTCCCGATCCCGAAGGGCATCCGCCACCTCCTGGGGCATTGTACCAACTTGCAGCCGCGCGGGCTAAGCCGCCCGCCGGCCCAGCGCGGCGCACGCCACCACCACCAGCACGGCCGTGGCCAGAGCGACCCAGGCGGCCGCCGGGAGCGGAGGGCCGGTGCGGCGCTGCTCTTCCAGGATCCGGGCCAGCCTCAGGGCGACCCGGACCCGGGCTTCCCGGAGCTCCGCATGGACACGGTCAGCTCGCGAACCCACCGGGCGTCCTCCCGCAGCACTTCCCGCACCTTCGCCAGCTTGGGCCGGCTGAGCCTGCGCCAGCCCGCCCAAAGGCCCAAGACACCCAGCGACGCCACCCCGCCCCAGCTCACCAGGGCCGCGGCCCAAGCCGGAAGCCAAAGGGCGAGCACCAGGGTGGCCAGCGCCGGTAGGAACGCCACCGCGCCCGCCAGGGCCGCCAAGCCGACGACGACCCAAAACCCTCCGCGCAGGAGGTCCCCCACCGCCTCCTGGCCCT
>BEII01000211.1 GCA_002898935.1 bacterium HR32 | reverse complement strand
TCTCCTCGTCGGTCAGGGTGGGCGACTCCCCTGTGGTGCCCGCCACCACGATCCCGGTGGAGCCCGTGTCCACCAGCCTGCGGGCCAGCTCCCCGGCCCGGTCGTAGTCCACGGCGCCGTCCTCCCGGAACGGCGTGGCCATGGCGGTGATGACCGGTCCCCAGTTCATGGGCTCCCCTCCCGAGACGGTCCTCGCAGGCTCCATTCGACGACCGGCGCCGCCTCCCTCCTCTCAGGCCCCGGACCAGCCGCGCCAGGTGGGCGTCCGTTTGTCCAGGAAGGCGCAGATCCCCTCGTGGGCGTCCGGGTGCAGGGCGTTCAGGGACATGACCTCCTGAGCGTACGCGTAGGCCTGGTCCTGGGGCATCTCCAGCTGCCGGTAAAAAGCCTGCTTGCCGAGCCCCACCACCGGCGGGCTCGCGGACGCGATGCGCTCCGCCAGCCGACGCGTCTCCGCCTCCAGCTGGTCCCGCGGGACCACCCGGTTCACGAGCCCGTACTGGAGGGCTTCCTCCGCGGAGATGGGCTCGCCGGTGAGCAGCATCTCCATGACCTTCTTCCGGGGGAGGTTCCGGCTTACGGCCACCATGTGCGTGGAGCAGAACAGGCCGATGCGCACCCCTGGCGTCGCGAACCGGGCCTCGGTGCTCGCCACCGCCAGGTCACAGGTGGCCACCAGCTGGCAGCCTGCCGCGGTGGCCATCCCGTGCACCTGCGCGATCACCGGCTGGGGGATCTGCTGGAGGGTGTTCATCATGGTGGTGCACACCTGGAACACGTGGCGGTAGAAGGCCACGTCCCGGCCCACCAGCTCGTTGAGGTCGTGGCCCGCGCAGAACGCCGGCCCCGCGCCCCGCAGCACCGCCACCGCCAGATCCCGCCGGTCCCCGATGCGGCGGAAGCAGTCCGTGAGCTCCTGCATGTGCTCCACCGACAGGGCGTTCCGCTTGTCGGGCCGGTTCATGGTGACGTAGGCCACCGGGCCCTCCGTCTCGAACACCACGTTCCGGTAACCCAGCTCCTGGAGTTGCATCCTCATTATTCCCTCCCTTCAGCCGATACGTTCCCTCCCGCCCCCAACCCCCGCTGCCGCGCCGGCCGCAGGACCACGTACGCTTTGGCCCCCCCAACGGTCGTCAGGCCCTTACCAGCGCGGATGCCACGACGCAGGATGGCGTGAGAAGACCCGCTCCACCTCGATCCCGTCCGGACGCACCACCCGGGCGGAAGTGCCCGCGCAAGGCTGAGCTGGCCGTCGGTGACCTGCCGGAGACCGTAGACCACCACGTCGCCCGGTTCCCCCGTGAGGGTGTTGCTTCAGACGAAGTGGACGTTGCGTGCGGGCAGGAAGTGCTCACGCCCCATGCCTCACCCCCCAAGGAAGCGGGCTTCGATCAGGGGGCTTCGCCGCAAACCGTCCGGGGTCCTCCCGGGCTGCCTTAGGGGTAGATCTCGCCCGCGAACCAGGTACCTGCTTCCACCCAGTCGTTGCCCGCTCCACCCCAGCCCTGGTTCACGTAGAACCAGCGGTCGTAGACTTCCTCGTCCCAACAGAAGACGAAGCACCGCCGGACGATCCGGCGCTGCCACGCGTAGCCGTAGGCCACCGGGTAGTGGTTGAGCCACCCGGTGCCGATGACGGCGGGGGTGCCGCGGTCCCGGATGGAGTTGCGGGCGTAGTTGCGGAGCCGGTCCTCGTGCCACCCGAAACTGTTCCAGTGAGCCACCAGGCGCGTGTACGTGCGCCCCCGGAGGTACTCCACGGCGTCCGGCATTTCCCACGGCCAGGTGGCACCGCTGCCGAAGAGGCAGAAGGTCCCCACCTGTCCGTGTAGCTCCCGGATCACGTTCCGGACCCCTTCCGTCATGGTCAGGGGCGCGGTGTCGTTGGGGCCGCGTCCACCGTCCCGGCGGTACAGGCCCCACCGGGGCGCCCAGTACGGGTTGGTCCCGCTCTCGGCCTGTCGGTCTGCCCACCCGAACAGCATCGCCCAGGCCACGGGACCGCAGCCCACGGCGCAGCCGCCGTGCTGGAACTGGTTGTACAGGGGCTGCGCCCCGTGCCCGCCCCTTGCCCAGTAAAAGGTCCAAGCCATGGCTCACTCCTCACAGTCGGAGTCGCTGCGGTTCCGACGCTCCTCCCGAACTTCGCTGGGGGTATCCCGGCTCACGAGGAAGAAGGGCAGACGTTCCTTCTCCCCGTTGCGGTACCGCACCACCAGCTGGAATTCCGCCTCCTTCGGAAAGGGCCCAGGGCCGGCCCGGAGGGAAACACGCGGTGGGTCCTCCTCCAGGTGCACCTGCACGTGCGCCGCGCCCTCCCCGACGACCTCCACCGCCGCCTCGTCCAGGAGGGCCACCCGGTGTTTTGTTCCCGCCGGGATACCCTCGCCCCACCTCCGGATCGCCTCCTCCAACGCCCACGTACGGGCTGCCCGCTTCTGAAGCTGGTCCAGGAAAGGGCCGAACACGTCCGCGTACCGTTCCTTGAAGGCCCTCCACTCGTTCACGTCCAGGCGCTTCGGGACGGGGAGGTCAGGCCCCGACACCTCCAGCTCGTGCAGGGCGTCCTTCGCCTCCCGGTCGTCCGCCTGGCTCTTGGGCGGCGCCCCGCGGGCGGATCGGATGGCTCCCGCGTACCGCTCCAGGCTGTGCGGAGTGCCGGAGAGCAGGGACGGGATCTGTCCTGCCTGACCCACCAGCTCTCCCGCCTCGTTTTCCGCGGCGTAGCTCAACGCGTCCAGCCGGTACAGGCGGGCGACACCGGCTTCCCGAACCTCGCGCGGCTCACACTCCAACCTGGGGTCCGCCTGGACCTGCTGGCTGGGCGGAGGACGGTCCAGGCTCCAGTGCGCCACCGGGAAGTCGTGGGGGCCTGTGCTGGCAAGGATGAAGCCGACCACGTTCCCGGGGGAGGGCTCTCCCGACTTGCGCCGTGCTCGACGCACGTCCGTCTCCCAAGAGAACCCCCGCGTGACCAGCACGCGAGTTTCCGGGGCGGTGACGCGAAACTCGTAGTACGCCACCCCCTGCACGTCAGGCCGGTATACGGGGATCGCCGTGGGCGCAAGGCGTGCGCCCCGTAGCCCCGCCATTACCTCCGTGTCCCGGAGGGACTCCAGGTGTTGCGCGGCTACACGCCGCACCGCCAAGGGCACCTGCGCCAGCGGGACCTCCACCACGACCTCCCGGTTCGGGGACGTGCGCGCACCGTAGCCCCGCGGGGAGGCCGGGTCAAGGGAATCGCGTTTCTGCCGAGCACGGGCGTTCCCCCCCGGACCGTGGGAACAGGAGTGTCGGGTCCTACAGGCAGGCCGCGATGCTGTCGTGCAGGATGGTCACCATGCGGTCTACCTGCTCCTCGGTCACCACCAGGGGTGGGGCCAGCAGGATCGTGTCGCCGATGGGGTTTTCGCCCGCCTGGCCGACCCGCATGCGGGTGACCAGCCCTCGCTTCTTGGCCTCCGCCAGCACCCGAGCCCCGAGGCCGAGGGCAGGCGTCTTGGTGCGCTGGTCCTCCACGAGTTCTACCCCACACATGAGGCCCAGACCTCGGACGTCCCCCACCGCCGGGAGTTCCCGCAGCGACGCAAGGCCGCGCAGCAGCCGTTCGCCCATGGCCGCGGCCCTCTCCACGAGGTTCTCCCGCTCCAGGATGTCCAGGTTCCGCAGGGCCACCGCGCAGCACGTGGGGTGTGCGGAGTAGGTGGCGGCGTGCATGAAACGCTCCGCGGCCGGTGCGTCGAGGATCGTCTGGTGGATGTCCCGCGACATCATGACGCCCCCAAGCGGCAGGTAGGCGCTCGTCACGCCCTTTGCGAAGCTGACGAGGTCCGGCTCCACGCCCCAGTGGTGCAGGGCGAACCACCGGCCCGTACGTCCGAAGCCCGTGATCACCTCGTCGGCGATGAATAGCACTCCGTAGCGGTCGCACACCTCTCGGACACGCGGGAAGTAGTCCGCCGAAGGCGGGATCACGCCCCCGGCGCCGATCACGGGCTCCGTGATGAAGGCGGCCACGGTGTCGGGGCCCTCCCGCAGGATGGCGCGCTCCAACGCCTCCACCGGGTCCTCCTCCTGCCGGTACGGGTAGGACGGGGGCACGTGGAGGAACTCCGGGACCATGGGTGCGAACATGCGTTGGAAGGCGGGGATCCCGGTGGCGCTCATCGCGGCGAAGGTCACCCCGTGGTACGCGTGGACGCGGCTGATGACCTTCACCTTGCTGGGCTTCCCCTGACGCTTCCAGTAGTAACGGGCGATCTTGAACGCG
>BEII01000210.1 GCA_002898935.1 bacterium HR32 | reverse complement strand
GATCCGCAGGTCCATGGACTACTTCTACTCCCGCTGGCCTGGCGAGCCCGTGCGGAAGGTCGTGCTCACCGGAGGGACAGCGCGGCTGCGGAACATCGCGGCGCTGTTCGCGGACGAGCTCAACGTCCCGGTGGAGGTGGGGGACACCTTCCGGGTGGTGGCCGGTGACGGGCTGGACGCGAGCCTGGCGCCGGTGCTGGCCACGGCCGCAGGCCTGGCGCTGAGGGGGGCCGAGCCTTGAGTATCCGGATCAACCTGCTGGCGCCGGAGCGCCGGGTACGCCGGCCGCCCAACGTCCTCGCCATCGGCTTGGTCGTGCTGCTCATTCTGGCCATAGGGCTGGCGGCGTGGACGGTCTCCCTACAGAACAAGGTGGCCGGCCTGCGCGCTGAGGTGGCGGCTGCACAGGCCGACGTGGAGCGACTGCGGCCGCAGGCGGCGGAGGTGGAGCGGATGCGGGCCCGCCTAGCGGCGGTGGAGCGCCGGGAGAAGCTGCTCCAGGAGCTGTTCGCGGGGCAGATCCCTGCCTCCGAGGCGGTGAACGAACTGGCGGCGGTCATCCCGCAGGACTCCTGGATCACGGAGTTCGCGGTCCAGGGGGGCCGCACGGTGCAGGTGTCAGGGGTCACCACCGCGTCCAACGTGTCGCTGGCCGCCTTCATGGTCAACCTAGAGAACTCCACCTACTTTCGCAACGTGGACCTTTCGGTGAGCGAACGGCAGCGCATCGGGGAGCGGGAGGTGGTCCGGTTCAACCTGACCGCGGAGTTGGAGGGAAGACCGGCGCCCGCCACCACCCCGCAGCCGGCGCCGGGAGGGACGCGATGAGGCCCCGGGAGCAGGCGCTGGTGGTGGTCCTGGTCGGGGTCCTAGCGGTCGTGGGCTTCTACTACGCCGTTTACCGTCCCCGGACGGAGGAGGCGCGCCGTCTAGAAACCCAGCTGCAGCAGCTCACGGCCGAGCGGCAGAGGCTCGAGGCCCTGGTTGCTTCGCGGCCGGAGGTGGAGCGGAGGTTACAGGAAGCGCAGGCGCGGATCGCGGAGCTGGAGACTAAGCTGCCCTCCCGGAGAGACATCCCGGTGCTCCTGGTGCAGCTGGAGGAGGCGGTCCGCCAGTCCCGGGCAAAGGTCACCCTGGTGCGACCGGGCCCCTTGCAGGCACCGCCTGCGCCTCAACCCCAGGCTCGCGGAGGCGGCGGGCAGCAGCAGGCCCAGCCGGAGCAGCCGGCCTACCAGAGCTTCACGGTGGAGCTGGGGGCTGAGGGGGACTACGTGGCGCTGGTGGACTTCCTGCAGCGGCTGCAGAACTTCCCGCGGCTGATGGTCCTGTCGGACTTCCGGATGACCCCCATCACGCAGGAGGGTCGCCCGCCGGGGAGCTTCCTCGGGCTGAGCGTGCGGGCCACCACCTACGTGCTTCCTGAGGCGGGGGAGGCGCCGAGATGAGCACGGGGACCGGGCGCCAACAGAGCCGCCTGCTGCCGTACCTGCTGGTGATCCTGGTGGCCCTGCTGGCCTATACCGTGTACACGCGGGTCCTCCGGCCCGCGGGGCGGCCGGCGGCCGTGGTGGTCACACCGTCACCAGTCGCAGCCACACCTGCGCAGCCGGCGCCGACTCCCCCAGCCACTCCTTCGCCCGCGGCCAGCCCGGCTCCAACGACTCTTGCGACCGGGGCCGCCGTGGTGCCAAGCCGCCCGTCGGGACGCAGCAACCCCTTCGCGGCTCTGGTGACCGAGCAGGCCGCGCGGCCGAGTCCGCCTCCGGCGCCACCTGCGCCCCCGGTGCCGCCGCCCTTCTTCCCAGGGCGACCGGGTGAGGGGCCAGGGGCCGGGGGCACAAAACTTGCCGGAGTGCTGATCAAGGACGGAGAGGCTCTGGCGATCGTACAGCTGGGGCAGGTGACCTACATCGTTTCCGAGGGCGACGTGGTGGAACAGTTCCGGGTCGCCCGCATCGAGCCGGAGCGGGTGGTCCTGCGCTCCGGCGCCCAGGAGCTTTCCCTGGAGCTAGGGGGTGAGCAGAGTGAACGCGGGTCCCAACGGTAGGGCTTACCTCAAACCCGGCGCCGTGGCCGTGGTGCTGGCGGTGCTTGTGGCGGCACTACAGCTACCCGTGCCGCAGGCCCGGGCTGGACTCGTCACCGTGACCGACGTCCGGGTGAAGGAATTCCCGGGGAAGGTGCAGGTCGGCGCGGTGGCCACGGGGGCCTTTCGGTACCGGCTCACGGAGTGGTCGGGCAAGCCCAAGGAGCTCGTTGTGGTAGATCTGCTGGGAACCCAGCTCGGTGTGCCCGCGGGCCCACTTTCTTACCGGGACGGGACCGTCCGGTCGGTCCGCGTGGGTCAGTTCAACGCTACCACCGTGCGCCTGGTGGTCGAGTTGACGCGGGAGGTTTCCTTCACGCTCAGCGAGGTCCCGGGTAGCTACGCCGTAGCCCTCACACTCCTGACCGGCGACGCTCCCGGTCCGAACGGATCCCCTCGGGCTGCAGACGTCCGCGGGGTCGATCAGGCCGGCCGGCGCAACCTCCAGGCGCAGCGGGTAGCTCCAGCCCCCAGGTACACCCTGGTGTTCCGCGACGCCAAGGTCTCCGACGTCATGGCGGCGCTGGCGCGCCTGGCGGGCGTGAACATCGTGGTGTCTCCGGAGGCCGGGCAGAAGACGGTGACGCTCCGGCTGGTCAACGTGACGCTGGACGAGGCGCTGAACTTCGTCACCCAGCCGCTGGAGCTCGGGTGGACTCGCACCGGGAACAACGTGCTCGTGATGCCCCGAGATAAGCTGCCCGGGGAGCCGCTGGAGATCCGTTACTACCGGCTGCAGTATGCCAGCGCGAGGGACGTGGCGCAGCAGATCGGGCCGCTCATCTTCGGCCAGCAGTTGGTGGTGGGCGCACCGACCCCTGCTCCTGCCGGACAGGTTCCACCGGGGGCGCCGGCGGCTGCGGCGCCGCAGCCCGTACCCGCCGCGGCTCCGACGCCCGCAGTTGTGACTCTGAAATCCAACGTCGCCGTGGACGAGCGGACGAACACGCTGGTGGTGCTCGCTTCGCCCAGCGACCACCGGCGTATTGAGGAGTTCATCCGTCGGGTAGACGCGCCACCGGCCGTAGAGGTGCAGCGCTACGCCCTCCGGTACGCGAATCCCGATGACGTAGCGAAACAGATACAGGCGCTCGGGATAAAAGGCGAGCAGATCGCGGTGGACAAGCGGACAAACTCGCTCCTGGTGGTGGCTTTGCGGGCGGACCAGGAGCGGGCAGCCCAGCTGATCCGGCAGCTGGACGTCCCGATCCCGGTGGCGAACGTGTCCACAAAGGTTTACCCGCTGAAGTGGTTGAATGTGGATCCCGGAACCGCGGAACGACCTGGCACGGAGCGCGACGTCGGTGCGGACATCGTCGCACTCCTTAAGGCGCACCTGGCGCCCTCCGTGCCGACCATCACTTTCGACTACCGGAACAACGCGCTCGTCGTCACGGGCACGGAAGGGGATCACGAGCGGGTCGCGGCACTGCTGGCGCAGATCGACACGCCGGTCCCGCAGGTCATCATCGAGGCCACGGTTTTGGACGTGAACCTGGACCGATTCCGGGACTTCGGAATCAGCTGGCAGTGGAGCCCCTTCGGGTTCCAGGAGGAGCCGACCAGCCCTGGCCAGATCCTCTTCAGCCCCATCACCCGGCAACCCATCAACTTTGCCGCGGTGATCGGAGCGCTGGTGAGCGAAGGTCGGGCGCGCTTGCTGGCGAACCCGAGGGTATCGACGCGGGACGGGCAGCCGGCGATCATCGACGTCACCGACCAGGTGCCGTTCGTGGCCGGCGTCAGCCCGCAAGGGGTCCCTATCATTCAGTTCGTGAGCGCGGGAGTGACGCTGAACATCACGCCGAAGATCAACCCCGACGGGATGATCAGCACAAGGATCCTCGCTACGGTAGGGGCAGTGCGAGGAGCGGGGCAGAACGTCACGGTGTCCCAGCGTCGGGCGCTCACCAGCCTCACCGTACGGGAGGGCACGCCCATCGTCCTGGCCGGCTTGATCCGCAACGAGGAACGGACCCAGACCGTGAAGGTCCCCTTACTGGGAGACATTCCCATCCTCGGGTGGCTGTTCCGGCGGGAAGAACGCACCCGCACAAGTTCCGAGGTCGTCTTCGTGTTAACGCCGAGGGTACTGCCTAGGGTGTCGGAGCAGCGGTAGGAGAGGGCCATGACGGGTCTGTTTTCGAAGAGAGGTGGTGGCGCGGTGGTGCTCACCGACCGAAGGTGGAGCGGTCTAGTCG
>BEII01000209.1 GCA_002898935.1 bacterium HR32 | reverse complement strand
GGTTGGCGACCGGGCCGTGCATACCGGTCCGGTCCACGGTGAGCCCCGTGGCGTTCGCCAGGGCAGCCATCTCCGCCATGGTCTTGGTGCCGTCCACGAAGGCGGCGAGCATCCGCGGGTTCATGCCCCACCGCGCGGCCTCTGCCTCCACGGAGGCCGGCGTGGCCGCCCGGTCCAGCCGGTTGTTCTTCCCTTTGCCTGCGCAGATCACCTCGAACCCCAGGGCGCGGGCGAAGTCCACCATCTCGCACAGCACCGCGGGTTCGTCCCCCAGGCCGACCGTGTACACGGCGCCGGATGCGCGCCACAGGTACGCGAGCAGAGGGCCCACGGTCGCTTCCAGCTCGACGTTCATGGTCACGAGCGTCTTCCGGTGCTGGAGGGCGACCATCGCGATCCGCGCGCCGGCCTCGGGCTCGCCCGTCGCGTCGACCAGCACGTCGACCTCGCCGAGCAAGGAGGAGAGGTCGTGGGCGAGCGCCACCCGCCGGTCCGCCAACACCTTGCGGACCTCCTCTGAGGTGCGCACGGACTCTGCGGCAAGCCCGGCAGCGGCCACGGCCTCCACGGCCCGCTCCATCACCCGCTCGCACACGCCGACAAGCCGGACGCCGGGCAGGCGGGCCAACTGGCGCACGACCCCGCTGCCCATCTGCCCGGCCCCGACCACGGCCACGCGCACGGACGCACCCTCACGCTCCAGGGCCGCCAACCTGTCCAGGATCATCCTCGTAGATCTCCAGCCAGGAACCCGGGTTGACCGCGCGCGGGCAGTCGCCGTGCACGTGCACGTGACCCGGAAGCTCGGGTACGCCCGCGCCGTCGAATTTGAGCACGAAGTGCCCGAGGAGCCGCAGGTTCTGCTCGGCGCGCTCGCCCACTGCGGTCACTCGGTACGCCTCTCCACCGATGGCCACGACCAGGCCCGGGCGGAGGACGCCCGCGAAGCCCGTGTGCTCGTGGAGCACGGAGAACTCCGCCAGTGCTTCCGGAGCCTGCTCCCCGAACAGCACCATCAGACCTCCGGCCATGAGCTCGCCCGCCCGCTCGCCGACCCGCGAGACCCGCGACCGGTAGATGAGGCGACGCTCCGTCAAGCCACCACCTCGATGTCATCCAGCCGGACGCCGGAGACGAACACGTCCTCCTTGATGAAGGACGCCAGCGGGCCGGAGGGGGAGGCGGGGTAGATGTCGATGGTCGGGATTCGCTTCATCGGGTACACACCCACGCGCGCGGTTCCCCCGCAGTCGATCACCACGCAAAGGACCTCCGCGTCCGGGGCCGGCTTGAAGAACCCGTCGATGGCCTGTGCACCGGTCAGCTCCGCGATACGCTGCGCCACCGGGTGGATCCCGCCTCCGGTCACCGACATCACTTTGTTGCGGCGTTCGTCCGGCTCCAGGACGAGCGGGCCTCCCCAACCCCCGGGCCCAGCCTTCACTCGAACTTTCCGGTAGACGCTCGTCATCGCTCCCCCTCCCGCACCGCGAGTCTAGCCGTACATGCCGAAGCTGAAACCGTACGCGATCAGCACCGCGACCGGCCCGGTGACGAATCGGCCGATCAGGATTGCCGGGACTCCGATCTCAATGGTCTCCGGCTTGGCCTCTCCCAGGGACAACCCCACGGGGATGAAGTCGCACCCCACCTGGGGGTTGATGGCGAACAGCGCTGGCAGGGCCAGCTGCACCGGCACGTGCCCCCGGCCGATCTCCACACCGATGAGGGTGCCGATCACCTGGGCGATCACCGCGCCCGGCCCCAGGAGGGGCGAGAGCACGGGTAACCCCACGATCAAGGACAGGACGATGAGTCCGGGCACCGTGCCGGCGAGCGGCTTCAAGATCGTGGCCAACGCGTTCCCGATCCCCGTGGCCAGGATGATCCCGATCACCGTGGCCACGAACGCCATGAAGGGTAGGATGTTCTTGATGAGCTGATCGATCGTGTCGCGTCCCGCCTGGAAAAACAACGAGACGAAGCGACCCGCGAACCGTCCGATCCCCTCCAGGGTCCGACTGGCGACCATCTTTGAACCCTCCCCGCGCGGATTCCAGGCTTTCTACTTCCCCGAGGCCGGCACCGGCGCCGCAACCCAGTCCAACCCGCGTTGCCGCGCGTAGTACGCGGTCAGGCGCTCGGTGAGCAGGCCTCGGATCAGGATCACGATCAGGCCCACGAGGAAATAGCGGACCGCGAGGGGCCCCAGGGGAAGTCCTCGCTCTTGGATCCCCTTGGCGATGCCAAGCCACACGAACAGCTCCGCTGGGTTGATGTGGGGAAACAGCCCCAGCGGCGGGTGCACGAAGGACACGGCCGCATCGTAGAAGGCCGGTTTGTACCGCTCTGGCAGGAAGCGGCCGAAGGTGTACGCCATCGGGTTCGTGAGGAAGAAGACCGCGATCAGAGGGAACACCGTGTAACGCGTGAGAGCGTAGCGAGACGCCGCCATCGCCCACCGCTCCACCCGCTCCTGCCCGATGGCCCGGGTGACGAAGTACATGGCGGTCATGAGGGCGACCAGGGTGGGGACGATGCCGACCACCAGGGACGCGTACACTTCTCCGCCCTTGCGGAAGACGCCGATGAAGGCTTCTGCCGCATGTGCCAGTGCTTCCACGTTCGCCTCACCTCCCCGTCTTTAACTCGATCCGGGCTCTCCGCTCGACTCCTCCTCCCTCCGCTCACCCCCTTTCCAGCCCGCCAGTGGATCCACTCCCGCGGGCAACGCAGTTCGCAGCTGCTCCTGAGCGGCTCCGAACGCCTCTCGGACCAAGCGGGACCATGTGGGCTGCGGTGGGGTCTCCAGGGCGGGCCGGCCGGCCAACTCGGGGAGCGGCCGAAACCGGGCGAACACCGTACGGCCCTCCAGCACTCGGCCCTCCACGATCCGCCCGTTCGGGTCCACCGCCAGCAACACGATGGCTCCCCCGAGCCACCCCTTTCGTCTGCCGACCGCCACCGCGCCGTACGCTCGCATGCGCGCCCACTCCCGGTGCACGTGCAGCGCTTGGGGGTACGCGAACAGGAACTGCAGCAACCACACGAGGGGGAGGATCAGCAGCCAGGCCTTCCAATCCCGCACCTCCAGCTCCATCTACGACTCCCCCAGGTCGCGCACAAGGGCCTGGACCTCTAGAGCCGTCCGTGCCTGCAGCGCCTGATCGGCCAGCCGTTCCAGCTCGTCGGCCCGGTGCGCCCTTAGCGCTCGCCGAACCCGCTCCAGAGAGGGCGGGGCCATGCTCAGCACGTCTACCCCGAGGCCCACGAGCAGAAGCGCCGCCTCCGGGTCCCCCGCCATCTCGCCACAGACGCTGACGGACAGCCCCCGCGCGTGTGCTTCGTCGACCACGTGGCGCACCAACCGGAGCACTGCGGGGTGCAGGGGCTGGTGCAAGTGCGTGACGTGGGGGTTGGTGCGATCCACGGCCAGCACATACTGCACGAGGTCATTTGTACCGAGACTATAGAAGTCCGCGGCAAGGCGGTCCGCCAGCAGGGCAGCGGCCGGGGTTTCGATCATGGCGCCCACGAAGACGTCCTGGGCCACCGGCTGGCCCTCCCCCGCAAGCTCGCCGGCCGCCCTCTGAAGGGCGGCTCGCACCTCGTCCATCTCCTCCGTGCAGGCCACCATGGGCACGAGCACCCGGACCGGCCCGAAGGCCGCGGCCCGCAGCAGTGCCCGTAGCTGCGTGCGCAGCAGCTGCGGCCGGCGCAGCAGGACCCGGACACCTCGGAGGCCAAGGAAGGGGTTGGCCTCCGCGCCGACGTCCGCGCCCGGCAGCGGCTTGTCCCCGCCTGCGTCCAGCAACCGGACGGTGAGAGGAAGCCCGCGGCAGAGCTCGACCATCCTCCGATAGGCGGCGAACTGCTCGTCCTCCGTGGGGGGATGCGGCCGTCCGAGAAACAGGAACTCCGTACGCAGCAGGCCGATGCCCTCCGCCCCTTGCCCCAACGCGGTCTCGACCTCGTGCTCGCTCCCTGCGTTTCCCCACAGCGGGACCGGCCGCCCGTCCGCGGTCGTGGCAGGCCCGCGTCCCCGAGCCGGCGCCTGGGAGGGACGCGTGGCGCTCAGGGTGCGACTGCGGACCTCATCCGCACTGGGCGACAGGATCGCCACGCCCTCGGTGCCGTCCACGAGGACGGTCACGCCGTCCCGGACGTGCTCCACGACCCCGCTCACCCCTGCGACTGCAGGGATCCCCAGGGCGCGTGCCAGGATCGCCACGTGCGCGGTAGGGCCTCCAAGCTCTGTGACGAAGCCCAGGACGTGATCCCGATCGAAC
>BEII01000208.1 GCA_002898935.1 bacterium HR32 | reverse complement strand
GCACCCGCTCCTTCCAGGAGCGGGCCGCCGAGCCCACGGAGTACCTGGCCCTGCGGGCAGCCCGCAACTGCCTGAGCGCCCTCCTGGAGGGGGTGACCACCGTGCGGGATTGCGGTGGCAAGGGCGGCACGGCCCTTTGGGTCCGCCGGGCGGTGGAGGCTGGCTTGCTCAAGGGACCCCGGGTGTTCGCCTGTGGACAGCCCATCGCCATGACGGGCGGGCACGGTGACGAAATCTGTCTGGTGGCGGACGGTGCGGATGCTGTGCGCCACGCGGCGCGCAAACTCATCCGCGCGGGTGCGAGCTTCATCAAGTGCATGGCTTCGGGGGGCTACGTCACCCGCGGCTACGACGACCCCCACTCGCCTCAGTACACCGTCGAGGAACTGCGGGCGGCCTTCGAGGAAGCCCACTGGGCCGGCCGCAGGACCACGGTGCACGCCCACCCCCCCGTCGCCATCCGCAGGGCCGTGGAGGCGGGGGTGGACTGCATCGAGCACGCTGGGCTCGTGGACCGCCCGACCGCGGAGTTCCTGGCGGAGCGCGGGGTTCCGGTGGTCCCCACCCTGGCCGAGTCGTGGGTCATCGCCGAGCGGGGGGAGGCGCTGGGACGGCCACGGTGGTTGGTGGAGGAGACGCGGGCGCACCTGGACGAGCGCATGGAGCGCTTCGGCTACTTGGTACAGGCCGGCGTCGAGCTGGGCTGCGGTACCGACGTCGCTCCCTTCATGTGGGAGGAGATGCTGCTGATGCACCAGGGCGTGCTCTCCCCGATGCAGGTCATCCAAGCCGCCACCCGCGTGAACGCCGAGATCCTCGGAGTCGGGGATCGGACGGGCACCGTGGAACCCGGCAAGTGGGCTGACCTGGTGGTCCTGTCGGACGACCCGCTCGACGACCTGAGGGCCTTCCAACAGGTGTCCCTGGTGGTCAAGGGTGGCGAGGTGTACGAGCCTGCCGCCCTCCGCGCCGCCATGGGTAGGATCCCGCTGTGACTCCCTCTCCCCCGCCCGGCATGCCAGACCGCGTGGTGCTCCAGGACGTGACCCTCCGGGAGGGGGAGCAAGGGTCCGACCGGGCGCTGGACCCAAAGACCCGGATGGCGCTCGCGCGTCACCTGGTGGACGCCGGCCTGACACACCTGGAAGCCGGGTGGCCCGGGGTCTCCAAGCAGGACCAGGAGTTCGTCCGCCAGCTCCGGGACGCGTTGCCGACGGTGCACGTACAGGCGCCGGTCGCGCTGTACGCCGCCAACTGGGAGGAACAGATCGCGGCCGCACACGCCTGCGGAGTCCAGACGGTGGCCCTCCTCCACCCCGCCTCCGACCTCCGGCTCCGCACCCTTGAGCGCCTGAGCCGGCAGGAAGTCCTCCAGCGGGTCCACGTGGGCGTCCAGGCGGCCCTTGCCGTGGGCCTCTCGGTCACCCTCGTGGCCACGGACGCCACCCGGGCAGACCCTGGCTTCCTCGTAGAGGTGGCGCTTGCGGCGCAACAGGCGGGTGCCCACCGCATCGGGCTTCCGGACACGGTGGGATGCGCGACCCCCGAGGCCTACGGGGCACTGGTGTCGCAAGTACGCAGGCAGGTGGGGCTACCGATCCACGCGCACTGCCACAACGACTTCGGCCTCGCCCTCGCCAACACCCTCGCCGGCATCCGGGCGGGTGCCTCGCTGGCCGACGTGTCGGTCAACGGGCTCGGCGAGCGGGCGGGCAACTGCAGCCTGGCGGAGGCGGCGGTGGCTTTGGAGGTCCTGTACGGTGTCCGCACCGGGGTCCGCCTCGAGGCCCTCGCTGCGGTCGCCCGGGAGGTGGCACGGGCCTTCGGCACGCACCTCCCCGGCCAAGCCCCGCTCGTGGGTGACCTGGCGTTTGCACATCGCCTGGACGTCCACGTCTACGGAGCCACGTTCTGGCCGCAATTGTTCGAGCCCCTGGACCCTGCGTCGGTGGGAAACCGCCGCCGCTTGCTCCTCGGCCGGCACAGTGGCGCACGCGCGGTCTCTGCCAGGTTGCAGGCCCTCGGAATTGACCCCTACGGTGTTCCCGTACGCGCGCTCGCGGACGCGGTGCGCCAGCTCGCCACGCTCCTCGGCGGCGGGATCTCCGACGAGGTCCTCCTGGTGCTCGCCCGCACGATGCAATCCCAGGCTGTGACTTCTACGGAGGGGGTGATCTCCCATGAAAACCGGTAGCCGCACCGCAGCCGCGTGGGCCACCACGGGCCTGGTAGTTCTGCTGGCCGCCGTAGGGGCCGCCGGCCCCGCGCAGCCCAGGCGCGGGGGCACGCTGGTCATCGGACAGAACGCGGCGCCCCGCAGCCTGATCTCCATCATCGACCCCGGCAAGCCCGGGATCACCACCCTCAACCAGACCGAGGAGGGGCTCCTCGGCTACAACGAAAAGGGGGAGATCGTCCCCGTGCTGGCGGAGGCGATGCCGGAGACCCCGGACCGGCTGACGTACGTGTTCCGCCTGCGGCGGGGCGTGCGCTTTCACGACGGCGACGAGGTCACCGCCGAGCACGTGAAGTACACCTTCGAGCGGCTGCTGGACCCGAAGTACCGGGCCACCTTCGGCCAGGTGTACCGGGACAACATCGAGCGCATCGACGTGGTGGACCGCTACACCGTCCGCTTCACCATGAAGCAGCCGTGGCCCCAGTTCCTCGCCTTCGCCGCCGGCAACCACCCCAAGGTGGTGAACCCGAAGGTCGCGGAGCGGCCCGACTTCGGCACCCGCGTCTGGTCGGGCACCGGGCCCTTCAAGATCCAGGAGTGGGTGCAGGGCGATCGGGTGGTGATCGTGCGCAACGACAACTACTGGCAACGGGGCGTCCCGTACCTCGACCGCGTGGTCTATCGGACCATCCCGGAGGACAGCACCCGGGTGGCGAACCTCCTGCGAGGTCAGATCCACGTAGACCAGGACCCGCCCTTCAAGGATGTCGCGCAGCTCCAGAGGGACCCCCGTTTCCAGGTCTTGAGCGCACCGAGCAACAACACGCTACTCATCACCTTCGACACCTGCAACCCCCCGTTTGACCGCAGGGAGACGCGGCGGGCGGTGTCCAAGGCCCTCGACCGGGCGGAGATCGCGCGGGTCATCTTCCGCGGCCTGGCGGACCCCGCGGGCGACCTGTTCCCCCCTCACCACTGGGCCCACGACCGCAACATCGTCGAGCGGTATGACCCGGAGGGCGCCCGTGCCCTGCTGCAGCAGGCCGGCTACGGGCCCCAGCGACCTCTGGAGTTCACCCTGGTGGTGGACAACATCTTCCCGTTCACGGACGCCGCGGTCCTGATCCAGGCCCAGCTGGCCCGCGTGGGCATCCGGATGCAGATCCTCCCCATGGAGTACACGGCCCGCACCGCCATGATGCGGAGGCCCAAGTCCGAGTGGCCCGGGCGCGCGGCCTTGTCCCGGATCACCCCCCTGCGCAGCACCGCATTTGAGTTCAGCGTCTACCAGTACGGGGCCAGGGGCGCGCTCAACTACAGCGGCTACAACCAGCCCGGCTGTTTCCAGAACCCACAGGTGGAGCGACTGCTGAACCTGGCGAACTCCTACTCGGACTTCGTGCGCCGGGAGCGAGACATCGCCCGTCCCATCTGGCGCGGGATCAGCCGGCAGATCCTCGAGGACGCCCCCCAGGTCCGGATCGTCTTCTGGCACAACGTGGACGTCCTGCGGAAAGAGGTGATGGGCTACCCGCTCATGGAGGGCGACGTAAACCTCCTGATGAGGACGTGGCTGGCGCGCTGAAGGCCCATGCTGCGCTACGTCTTGCGCCGGCTGGTCTTACTGGTGCCCGTGCTCGTAGGGATCACCGCCCTGTCCTTCTCGATCCTCCACCTGGCGCCCGGTGACCCCGTGTACGTGCTCCTGGGACAGGAGTACACGGAGGAAGCGGCCGCCCAGTTGCGTAGGGAGTTGGGTCTGGACCGGCCTGTGCTCGTCCAGTACGTCCTCTGGTTGGGACGGGCGGTGCGGGGCGAGCTGGGCCGGGACTTGATCACCGGCGAGAAGGTGAGTGCGCAGCTGGCCGCGCGGCTGCCGACCACGCTGCTGCTGGCCGTGACGTCCATGGCCGTGGCGCTGGCCCTGGGCCTGCCCACGGGCATCGCCTCGGCGTGGCGCCGGGGAGGCCTCGTGGACCACGTCTCCCGAGTGGTGGCCATGGTGGGCGTTTCGGTGCCGGTGTTCTGGCTCGGCATGCTGCTCATCGTCCTCTTCTCCCTGAAGCTGCAGTGGCTCCCGTCCGGCGGAAGCCTCCGGGACCACGGCCCC
>BEII01000207.1 GCA_002898935.1 bacterium HR32 | reverse complement strand
TCCACCAGGGTCCAGTGGGGGTTCGCCAGGTGCGGCCGCGCGATGGCGCACAGGTCTGCTCGGCCTGCGGCCACGATGGAGTTCACGTGGTCCGCTTAGTAAATGGATCCCACCGCCATGGTGGCGATCCCCACCTCGTGCCGGATGCGGTCTGCGAAGGGCGTCTGGTACAGGCGGCCGTACGCGGGCTGCGCGTGGCGGGTCGTCTGGCCGCTGGAGACGTCGATGAGGTCCACCCCCACCTCCTTGAACATGCGGGCCACCTCCACCGCGTCGTCCGGGGTGATGCCGCCGGGCACCCAGTCGTGGGCGGAGATCCGCACCGAGAGGGGCAGGTGGTCCGGCCACGCCGTGCGAACCGCCCGCACCACCTCCAGGGGGAACCGCATGCGGTTTTCCAGGCTCCCTCCGTACTCGTCCGTCCGCTGGTTCGTCAGCGGGCTGATGAACGCGGACAGCAGGTAGCCGTGGGCGCAGTGCACCTCCAGCCAGTCGAACCCGCACTCCGCCGCCCACCGGGTGGCACGCACGAACTCCTCCACGACCCGGTCCATGTCGTCCCGCGTCATGGGCCGTGGGACCTGGTTGCGGGGACTCCAGGGGACCGCTGAGGGTCCCATCACCGGCCAGTTCCCGTCCTCGAGGGGCTCGTGGTAGCCCTCCCAGCCGACCCGGGTGGAGCCCTTGGGCCCGGAGTGACCGATCTGCAGCCCGATGCGGGCGTCGGTGTGCTCGTGCACGAACCGCACGATGCGGCGCCACGCGTCCACGTGCTCGGGCTTGTACAGGCCCGCACACCCGGGGCTGATGCGGCCCTCCCGGGACACGCACGTCATCTCGGTGAAGACCAGGGCCGCCCCGCCCAGGGCCCGCGCGCCCAGGTGCACCAGGTGGAAGTCGCCCACGGTCCCGTCCTCCGCGGAGTACATGGCCATGGGCGAGACCACCACGCGGTTCTTGAGGCGCACGCCCCGCAGCTGGAAGGGGGTGAACATGGGCGGCACGGGTCGGTCGTCCAGACCGCAGCGCCGGGCGAACCACCGCTCGAAGGACTCCACGTACCGCGGGTCCCGCTGCCGCAGCTCTTCGTGGAACAGCCGCTGCGAGCGGGTCAGCAGGGTGTACGCGAACTGCTCCGGCTCCAGGTGCACGTACCGGCGGACGTTCTCGAACCAGTCCGCGGAGTTCTGGGCCGCGTGGCGGAGCCGCAGCAGCTCCACCCGGCGCTCGGCCTCGTAGGCCTCCAGGGCGGCCCGCAGGTCGGTCTCCCCGTGCCGGGCCAGGGCCTTGGCGAGCCCGATGGCGTCCTCCATGGCCAGGCGGGTACCGGAGCCCACCGAGAAGTGCACGGTGTGGGCCGCGTCGCCCATCAGCACCACGGGCACCGTGCGGCCGTCCACGTGCAGGTCGTGCACCCACCGCCGGCACCGAAGCCAGGGGAAGCGCAACCACTGCGCGGAGCCCCGGAGGTGCGCGGCGTTGGACATCAAGCGGTGGCCCTGCAGCACGTGGGCGAACAGGCGCTCGCAGAACGCCAGGGATTCGTCGGTGTCCATGCGGTCCAGGCCGGCCCGCCGCCACACCTCCTCGGGTGTCTCCACGATGAAGGTGCTGGTGCCGCCGTCGAAGGGGTAGGCGTGGGCGGTGAACCAACCCCACTCCGTGGGCTGGAAGGCGAAGGTGAACGCGTCGAACCGCCGCCGGGTTCCCAGCCACACGTACCGGCACCGGCCCCAATCCACCTCGGGCCCGAAGGCGTGCGCGTAGCGCTGGCGCGTGCGGCTGTTCACGCCGTCCGCGGCCACCACCAGGTCCGCACCGGAAGCGAGCGCCTCCACCTCCTCCACCTCGCGCTGGAAGACCAGGCGCGCGCCCAGCTCCGCAGCCCGCTCCTGGAGGATCCGGAGCAACGTCGTGCGGGCGATCCCGGCGAACCCGTGGCCGCCGGACCGCACGACCCGTCCGCGGAAGTGCACCTCGATGTCGTCCCAGTGGTAGAAGGCGCGCTGGATGGCGTCGTAGCTCTCCCGGTCCGCGGCCGCCAAGCTACCCAGGGTGGTGTCGGACAGCACCACGCCCCAGCCGAAGGTGTCGTCCGGCCGGTTGCGCTCGTACACCACCACGTCGTTCCGGGGGTCTAGCTTCTTCAAGAGGAGGGCGGCGTACAGGCCCCCGGGCCCGCCCCCCACGCACACCACCCGCATCCCCGGTCCTCCGCGAGCGCCTGGCGTGTGCGCCTAGGGTAGAGGCAGGACGTTTGATTTGTCAACTATTTCGGGCGAAACGAATCCCGTCGGTGGAGTCGGCTCGCTTACCGGCGCACGCGGGGGACCAGTTCTTCCAGCGCGTCGAAGGCGGCCTCCACCTCGTCCGCGCGGGTGTAGAAGTGCGGGGACATGCGGATCCCACCCCCGGGGCGGTAGTCCACCAGGATCCCGCGGGCGACGAGCTCCCGGGATGCGGCCTCCGCCCCCGGAAAGTCCACCACCACCATGCCGCTGCGCCGCGCCGGGTCCCGGGGCGTCCGGACGGTGAGCCCGAGCGCCTCCGCCCGCTCCAGCATCCGCTGCGTCAGGCGCACGGACTTCTCCCGGATGGCCCGCACACCCACGCCCATCACCAGTTCCAAGCCTGGCCGGGCGGCGAACAGGGCCGGGATCGCCGGCGTGCCGGTGGCGAACCGCGCAGCCCCGGGTGCGGGATCGAACTCCAGCGCGAACGCGAAGGGATCCCGGTGCCCGAACCAGCCCGCGGCCGCCGGCCGGAGCTCCTCGGCGCGGTCGGGCCGCACGTACATCCACGCGGCCCCCGGACCGCCGCACAGCCACTTGTGGGAGCCTCCGAGCACCGCGTCCGCGCCCCACGCCCCGACGTCGAAGGGCACGCAGCCCGCGGTCTGGTACGCGTCCACCACCGCCCACGCGCCGCGGCGGTGGGCGATCTCGCAGATGGCCGTCACGTCCTGCAGGAACCCGGACCGGAAGATGCCGTGGTCCACCAGCACCGCCAGGGTGTCCCGGCCGACCGCCTCCTCCCACGCCTTCAGGGGGACCCCGATCCCGTCGGGGCTGCGCAGCAGCACGAGCCGGAGCCCGAGGGGTTCGTGCCCGCGGGCTGCGTACAGCAACGAAGGGAAGTTCAGGTCCGTGGCCACTACCGTCCGCCGGCCGCCGGGCCGGACGAGGGCGGACAGCAGGGCGCTGAACAGCGTGGTCACGTTCTGGTGCAGGACCACGCTCCCCGGCGGCGCGCCCAGGAGCAGCGCCAAGCGGTCCGCGTGTTCCCGCAGGTACGGCTCCCACCCCTCCCACGCCTGCACGCCCCGCTCGTCCCACGCGTCCAGGTAGCGCTCCACCCACGTCCGGGCGGACCGCGGCATGGCGCCCATGGAGTGCGACACCAGGTAGGTGACCCGGTCGAGGATGGGGAACTCCGCACGGAAACGCAGCAACGGGTCGTCCATCAGTCACGCTCCACGAAGGTCCTCGCCTCCCACAGGAGCGGGAAGCACCGCTTGCGAAGGGTGCCGTGCAGGTAGTCCACGCCCGTGAAGTACCCCGTCCCGCCCTCCCCGCCCAGGGCACGCTGCACGTCCTCCTGCCCGGTCCCGGGCCGCGCACCGATCATGCGCTCCACCATGAGCACGTGTCGGTAGCGCCACAGCCCCAGCGCCTCGTCGTACGCCACCAGGGCCTCGCACAGGGCGTCCACGTCCCTCAGGTCCGGGTCGCGCTGCACCCGGATCAAGGTCGCCAGCACCTGACCGTCGTCGTCCGCGGGGAGTCCGCGCCGGCGGAGGAATCCCACGAAGGCGTCCCACACGCTCGGCTCCGCCAGGCGCCGTTCCAGCACCGCCCGTTCCGCGGGCTCCGCGTCGAAGCTGCGCAGGTACCGGGAGTCCTTCAGGCCCGACAGGAACTCCACCTCTCGGAACTGACGGCTCTGGAAGCCGCTGGCAGGCTTCAGGTGCGACCGGAATTCCAGGAAGTCCCACGGCCGCATGTGCTCGATGACGTCGAAACCCCCCAGCATGGTCCGCACCACCTCCGCCACGCGCCGCAGGAGCCGCGTAGCCGAGGCCGCGTCGTCGCGGTTCAGGGCGTCCCGCACCGCCTCCAGCTCGAACAGCGCGAGCTTGAACCACAGCTCGAACACCTGGTGCACCACGATGAACTGCAGCTCGTCGTGGGCGGCGCTGAGGCGCTGCTGCAGCGACAGCAGTTCCGGCACCCGCAGGTACCGTGCGTAGGTCAGCGGTCTCGGTGGCGCTTCCACCGCCACACCCCCTGGGACCGGCCCCC
>BEII01000206.1 GCA_002898935.1 bacterium HR32 | reverse complement strand
AGCCCGACCCCGATCATGTCCGCGCCGAGGTCCTTGAAGTGCTCCGGGCGATGACGGTTGAGAGTAGGCGGCGCCACGAGCACCGAAAGGGGGGTCTGGACGCGACGCCGGATCCTCCGGATGATCTCGCACGTGTCCGTGTAGGCCCTCCCGTGGGTGACCATGGAGATACACAACCGCGTAAGGAGGGACTCGTAACGCGCCATCCGCTCCACCAGCTCGTCCGTGGGGACCAGGGGCCACTCCACGCGGATGAAGGATTTCTCCGTGTACGTTCCCGGTCGGGTCCGGGCGAGACCGCAGTAGGCGCAGTCCGACCGACACCCGTCCTCGTACTGGAGCAGGAGGTTGATCCCGCCGAAGGGGAAGTCCCGGGAGAACCGACCTGACCGGAAGCGCAGCACGATGGCGCTGGCCATGGAGATGCGGACCCACTCGGGGCTTTCACGGAGCTCCCCTTGAGCCTCCCGCATGGTTCACCTCCGGGAAATAGCACGACCCCACGTGGCGGACCGGGGCCGCTTGCTGGCGCGTTCGCGCACGCTCCCCGGCCTCCAGCACGGCTCGCACCAATGGCTCCGCGGACATCCCCAACGGGGTCCCCGACAGCGTCCGCGAGGCGATCCGGCGCAACTCGTTCTCATCCAGACGGGCCCACCGGAGGCGCGCCTCGAACCGTGCGAGCTCCTCGGGGTAGTCGTTGAAGTCGCCCACGATCAGAACGTTCTTGATGGTGGAGCCGGTGACCGATAGGTAGACCCGGAGCAGGCCCGCGGGGGTCTTGACCAGGGCACTGCCCGTGGCGTCGTGCTGCGGCCGTAACTGATTCACCCAGTCCGCGGTCTGGTACTTCTCCCGCTCCAACCGAGCGGCCCGCTCCCGCTCGGAGGGCTCTAGCTCCCCCGGCTCCAGAGGTATGCCGAAGGCCTCGCCGTAACCCTCGGCTACCACCGTGCGGAGGGCCGGGCCGGTCCAGCGGGCCGACGTCTGCTCCGTGACCGTGGTGACCCGCTGGGCGACCGCCTCCACGCCCTTGTCGCCCAGCTTGGCGGCCGGGATGCGGAGGACCCGCAGCATGAAGGGGATGTCAAGGTCTGCCAGGAGGCTGGCGTGGAACAGCAGCGCCCCGCGGCCGTCCAGGTAGATCCCCAGGCCCGCGATCTTGCGGGTTCCCACCTGCAGGTCGTTCTTGCCGCCGAAGGCCGCGTGGATTCCCAAGCGCCGCAGCCCGGCCACGATGCCTTGGGAGAGTCGCTGGAGGAGCTCCTGGGGGTGCTCCGCGGGCGCCCGCATCACCAGCGCCACCCCCAACTGGCCCTCACCCATGAGGATCGCTCCCCCGCCCGTGGGCCGGCGGTTCACCTCGGTCCCGGTCTGGCGGCAGGCTTCCAGGTCCACCTCGGCCTCCAGGTGTTGGTAGCGTCCGATGAGGGCGCAGTGGCTCCGGTAGGTGTACAGACGGAGGGTCGGAGGGCGCGCCGGAGACCCCCGCGCGTACCCCGCCATCAGGGCCTCGTCCAGGGCGAGCCCGTCCGCGGCGCCCACGCCGTCGTCTGCCAGGAGCCGCCAGGTCTCACTCACGGATCACCGTCACCCCCGCGTACGGTTCGGCCGTCCACGTGAGCGAGCAGCAGAACTCGTAAAAGCGCGGTTGGAGCCCGCGGCTTCGGGCGTACTCCACGATCCCCTCCGCCGGGTACGCGATGCCGTTGAGTCCCTGGTCCACCGCGGCCCGATCCAGCACGGCCTTGGCCGCGGCCATGGGCCGAGCGCATCCGAGGTTGATCTTCGTCCGCGGCAGCGTCGTGCGTGCGTCGCCGAAGAACTCGATCACCTGCTGGGAAGGGGGCGGCGAGAGTCCCGCCATGGGGGTGCCCGATAGCGGGACGAGCACCACCAGGACCAGGGTGGACACAGGGTACCGGGCCACGAGATCCAGGGCCCGGTACTCCCCCAGGAAGCGGCCGTAGTGGAGCCCCAGGACGATGTGCGGGATGATCCGCAGCCCGTGCTCGGCCAGCAGCGCCAGGGAGCGTTCCACGTCCGATACCGTCCGATCCAGGTGGTAGACCTCCCGGATGGTTTCGTCCGCCCCGACGACGTCCAGCATCACCCCGTCCACCCCGGCGCGGGCCAGCGCTGCGGCCACTTCAGGCGATACGAATCCTGAGTGAACCACCAGCCGCATCCCGAGCTCCAGACGGATCCGCTGCACGTCGCGCAGGTGGGGCAGAAGCGGGACCCCTCCGGTCCGGGTGGAGCCACCCGAGACCAGCAGCCCCTCCGTACCCTCCGCCCGCAGGCGACGGGCCAGTTCGAACAGGCTCTGGCCCGGCGGAAGCGCCAGCATGCCGTCCAAGACCTTTGCCTTGCAGTGGTCACACTGCAGGGCACAACTTCGCCCGGTGACGGAGAGGGGGAGGAACCGCCTGGGGTTGGTGGGCTTCCACTCCGACGTCTCCCACCGTTTCAGGCCTGGCGCGTAGAACTCCATGACCGGTGGGAAGTGTTGCCGGCGCACCTCGAACCCCGAGGTGGCACCGGCCGCGGGGCCCTCCGCAGCAGCGACGGACGATCGGAGACCCGGCCTCACTCCGCCAGCACCCCCTGGCGGCGGTACGCCTCCACCCGCCCACGGAACCACGGGACGATCCGCTCCGCTCCCTCCAGCAGATAAGCACGCTCCGCGGGAAACGCGGTGACCTCCAGCTCCACCAACCACCCGGCTCCGAAGGGGTCCTGTTCCACCTGTGCCGGGTCGCCGACCGCGAGGGGGTTGTGGGCGACCACGCGCCCGGACACCGGTGCCACCAACGGTCCCACGAACTTGGCCGCCTCAAGGCTGCCGAACGGCTCGCCCCGCCGGACCACGGTGCCCACGGGGGCCAGCACCAGCTGGGCGAGGGTGCCGTTCACCTCCACTCCGAGAGGGTCGAACCCCAGCCGTACCCGGGTATCTGAGACGGGCAAAACCCACAGGTGGTGCTCTGGATCGTACAGCCGGTCCACCGCCAGCTCGTACCGTCCCACCCGCACCGTGGAAGCCGACATCTCCCTCTCTCTCCCGAGCGTACCCTCACACCGCCAGGGCTGCGGCCCGCGACCAGGCTGCCGCCAGGCGACTTCCCTCCTCCCCCCAGGACTGCAGCCGGCAAATCGCCTCGTCTAGCCGGGCGCCCTTCAAACTGGCGGCCAGCTCCCTCAGGTCGTGACGCGCCCCACGTGGGACCAGGCCCACCGCAGCGACGTCCACCACGCGTCCTTCCACACCGCTTGCCATCAGGAACCCGGACCCCACCTGCACGGCGCAGACCCAGACCCCGGCCCGGATCTTCACGCGCCAGGTACCCTCCGGGCTCCCGTCGACGTCCCACAGCCAGCGAGGGCTCTCGAACAGGCGGTCCAGCTGGCGAACCGCGCGGTGCTCGTACACCGACAGGCCGCCTGCCTCGGGCCGCAGTCCGAGGGCGTCCGCGTAGGAGCGCACCAGGGCGGACTTGAACCTGTCGGGATCCACAGGCGTGGCCAACACGTATCGGCCGACCTGCCGTTCCACCTCTGCCCGGACGCGCGGATGAGGCAGGTCCAGCACGCGCGCGGCCTGCTCCGCGGGGAACTCCTCGATCAGGTTACCGACTACCACCACCGCCTCTTCCACCTGGCCACCCGCGTGGCCGCAGATCTTCCTGTCCCCGACCGCCACCTCGCCGTAGGAATCCAGCGCGGCGGGCACGCCGCAAGCCCGGAACGCCCGCACGGCGGGGGACAGCAGGGCCCGGAGGGTCTGCATCCCCGTGGGTGGCGCCCGGCGGGCAGGGACCGTGATCTGGAAGAACAGCTGGTGCGGGTCGAGGTAGACGGGGCCACCTCCCACCATCCGGCGGTAAACGGGTAGGCCGGCCCGCCTGCAGTAGGTCAGGTCCACCTCCCGGGCACTGCGGGTGCGTCCGATGGACACGTACGGAGCCGCGGGACGGACGAAAGACAGCGTCGGAGGCGCTCCCCGGGACACGCCGTACGCCACCGCGTGCCACAGGGTCTGGGAGCGCAGCGGTGAGGCGTCTCCGAAGTCGATCACGCGGAGGATGCCTCCGGGCTGCGGTACCGTCATACACCGACAGGGTTGCAGCTGCTGGAAGGGAGGGCAAGCCCCGAGCGCGGCAGGTCCGGCCCGCTGGCCGGGGGAGGAAGGCCTCCCCCAGAGGGGTGAGAGGACGCGTCCCCAGCACGGGGGTTGTCCGGCCGAGCCCGTTTCCTAGACTCAGAAAGGATCGTGTGCAAGGGGGGTGATGGCGGTGGCCTT
>BEII01000205.1 GCA_002898935.1 bacterium HR32 | reverse complement strand
GTGCTGGGCTCGGGTTCGACGCGCATGCGGATCCACACGAAGCGGTGCCAATGGGTCATGGGTTGGTTCTCGCCGTTCACGATGCTGAAGTGGCTGCCCGAACTACGACGACTGTCGGTGGTCACGAGGTCCCACACCCCACCCGGGTCCTGCGCGTCCGCCCGCCACACCGTCGCGCGCAGCAGGTTTCCCACGAGGGCGAACCGGGCGTAATACTCCGTGTCCTCCTGGATCGCCCGGATGGGGTTTGGGCCAAACGTGCCCCCACCCGCTGCCCATCCTCCCCAGTATCGGACCCGCGTTCGGTTGTTGGCGTTGGTATCGCCGGGGGTGAGACGGTAGCCTGCACCTGAGTCGTTCAGGCGAACGCCCACGCCTACCTGCCGGCCGTCGTCGCCTGTGCCGGCCTGACTCATGAAGCGCCACAGGACTTCAACGTCGCCGTGTGGCAGCGATCGGCTGAGTTCGCGAAACCCATTTTGGTTCGAAGCACTGAACCGAATGCCCAACGAACCGCTAGGGGTGTAGCCTCCGGAGCGACCGTCCCTGCGGCTCCATCCCTCTAGACCCTTCCCGTCCTCGTAGTCCAGGAACACGTGGTCCAGATTGCTGGGGCCGGGCCGCGCCTGGGGGTTGCCGTAGTACAGGAAGTACCGGTTGTCCGACCCACCCGCCGGAATCGCAGCCTGCACGCGGAACCAGAGCTTCACCTGCCGCGCCTGGTTCGGGCCGGGGCAGTCGGAGCGGTTCTGCGTACCGTTCCACTCCGTCGTCGGGTCGCGGAAGCTGTCGAGCTCCACCATGCGGCTTCCGTCCCAGAACCGCACCCGCACGTCCGCTCCGTCGGACCTGCTCTTGCCGGCGCCCACGAGGCTCGCGTGGTCGAAGCACACGTACACGCTGTAGCCTGCCGGAACGGCAACCCCCCCAGGCGCCTGCACGGTGATCCGCCTCCGGTAGTCCCAGTCCGAGGCCCAGCGGTACTGGAGGTCTCCGGTGACACTGTCCAAGACGAACTCCACCGTGGGCACCTCTCCCGCCTCCGCCGCCAGGTCGAAGCGCAACACGCCGCCTGACGCCTGGCGCAGCGACTGCGCGGCGCGCAGCTCGCGTACGATGCGGTCCAGGGCCACGCGGGCGTTGCGCAGCATCTCCTGGCGGCGGCGGGCCTCGTCGTAGCTCTGCTCGCCCGTGGTGAGCAGCGGCAGCACCCCGGCGACCACGAGGCTCAGCAGCAGGAGCACCGCCACGCCCTCCAGCAGCGTGAAGCCACCCTCTTTCCGCCTCGAGGTCTTCACGGCCGCGAGGTCACCTTGGTGTCGTAGCGCACCTGGGGCTCTTGAGCCTCGCAGGCCCCGCTGGAGTTGGCGTCGGCGCAGGCGGTCACCCGCACCGTCCACAGCGAGCCGACCCTGGGCGTTGCGCTGGACAGTTCGGTCTGCACCTCCCAGGTGACCAGACAGTTGGGGAGCCCGGGACAGGCCGCTGAGCCGGCTCCCGGACTCGCGGTCCCGCGACGCAGGCCCTGACCGAGCTCCTCGAGCTTCGAGGAGGCCGCAGCCGCCAGCTGGGCCCGGTCGCGGTGCGACTCGTTGGCAGCCACGAGCGAGGGGTACAGCTGCAGCAAGGGGGCCAGGGCGAGCCCGAGCAGGAGCACGCTCACCAGGACCTCAAGAAGGGTGTGTCCCCGTTCGCGGGCGATCACGGCGGGTCCACCCTCGCGTAGCCGGTGGCCTGCAGCACCCGCAGGGTGGCCACGGCCGCGCCTCCCGTGAAGATCACCTCGACCTGCGGGCTGTCCAACTTGGCGGCGCCCGAGGGCAGGAACGGGATGACCTCCGGCCCGGTGACCTGGACGTTTGCCGGCAGGTCCTTGGGGAACCCCGGCTCCTCCGGACCACCGTCCGCACGCACCGTGTACGACCGGTAAGGCCTGCCCGGAGGCCGGAACTCCAGCAGGTAGGTCGTGCCGCGCGAGACGGCGAGCTGGCGCGCGAGCGAGGCATCTGCGGCCACCTCCCGTGCGGTGACGCGGGCCTCCAGCTCAGGTGACGGCAGGAGGTTCGGAAGGGCTACCGCCAGCAGGAAGGCGAGGAGGGCCAGGGTGGCCACTGCCTCGAGGACGGTGACGCCACCGGTGGCCCTCATGCCCTCGGCCCCCAGGGGAGCCTGGAGTCCCTAGTCGCGGGTCACGCGGCAGGTGGTCGAGCTGTAGTCGGCCGGATAGTCGTCCGCGGCGGGCACCGTGCTGGTCCCGTCGATCGGGTCGTGCGGTGCACCGTCCGGGAAGTACGTCGTGTCGTTGAGGAAGGCTGTGAAGCTTGGCTGTCCTGTCTGGCCAGGGCAAGCACCGTTGTTACGGTACCTGAACAGCGCCAGTGCCGTGTTGATCGCCCGGACGTTGGCGTTGTCCACCGCCACCCTCGCGTCGTTCTCAGCCCCGAAGTAGTTCGGGAGCGCCGCGGCCACCAGGATCCCCAGGATCAGGATCACCGCCAGCAGTTCCACGAACGTCAGCCCCCGTTCGTTCCTCAGGTGTCGCATCTCTTCCTCCTCCCCTCGGTCCGTTTCGACCGATGCTTTGAGCAACTGTCGTGCCACGCACCTCACCGGCCCAACACAGCCCGGCCGAGCCCGAAGATGGGCATGTACAGGCCCAGCAACAGCACCCCCACCACCCCTGCGAGGGCCACCGTCAGCGCCGGCTCGAGGGCTGCAAGGAGGCGCCTCACCCGCACCTCGAACTCGCGGTCCAGCACCTCCGCCGCCCGCAGGGCCATCTCGCCCACCTGGCCGGACTCCTCGCCCAAGGCCACCAGCCGGATCGCCACGGCCGGCACCTCCCCGGTCGCCCGCAGCGCCTCGGTTAGGCGGCCGCCTTCCTCCAGGCGCTGTTGCAGCTGCCCCAGCCACCTGACCCGGCCCGCAGCCTGCGTCGCCACGCCGAGGGCACTCATGAGGGGCACGCCGGCCGCCAGGGAAGCCCCCAGGCTGTGGAGGAACCGCGCGGCCCGCGCCGTGCGCAGGAGCGATCCGACTCTCGGCACCCGCTCCAGGAGGGGTTCTGCGCGCCTCCAGACCACTTGCCCGACAGACCGCCGGGCAGCGGGCAGCGCGAGAGACACAGCCACGGCGCCGAGTGCCGGGATAAGGTTCCTCAGGCCCCGGCTCGCCGCCATCAGGGCCTGCGTGAGCGGCGGGAGCGAGGCTCCAGCGGCCCTGTACACGCGCTCGAAGGCAGGCACCACGTACAGCAAGAAGACCGCCACGACCACCACCGCGGCTCCCAGCACCACCGCGGGGTAGAAGAGCGCCTCCCGCGCCTTCCGCCGGAACTCCAGCTCCCGCTCCAGGTAGGCGCTGAGCCTCTGGAACGCCAGGTCGAGCCGGCCTGTGGCTTCCCCGCCCCGCACGAACCCCACGAAGACGGCCGGGAACCCCGCACTGACCTGCTCCAGCGCCTGCGACAGGGAGCTCCCCTCTTCCACCTCCGCCCGCACGGCCGCCGCCAGGGTTTCCAAGGCCGGGTCGTCTGCGTGCTCCTCCAGTACCTGCAGCGCTCCCGTGAGGGTGAGGCCGGCTCCCAGCAGGGTGCTGAGGTGGTGTGCGAAGTTGGCGAGGTCCACCGGGCGCAGCTGCGGCAGCTTCCGCGCTGCTGGAGCCCCAGCCTGTGCAGAGGTCAGGTAGAGCCCTTGCGCGCGCAGGATCGCGGCGACGTGGCGGGCGTCCTCGGCCTGAATCCTCCCGCGGACGGGCTGCCCCGCGACGTCCCGCGCCAGGTACTCGAACAGAGGCATCCCTAGATCCCGTCGCCCGCTACCAGCCTGCGGAACTCCTCGAGGCTCGTGGTGCCGTCCAGGACCCTCCGGGCGGCGTTCTCGCGCAGACTCCGAGCGCCAGAAGCCCGCGCGGCTTCCGCCACGGCGGAAGCTGGGCTGCGCCGGACCACAAGCTCCCGCACGCGGTCGTCCACCACCAGGACCTCGAACACGCCCGTGCGGCCCCGGTAGCCGGTGCTCATGCACTCCTGACACCCGCAGGCGCGGTACAGGGTCGCCGGGCCGTCGCCCACGCCCAACAGCCTCCGAGCCTCCGGGGCGATGGCTTCCGGCTTCCGGCAGCCGCGGCACAGCACCCGGACCAGCCGCTGCCCGACCACCGCCACCACGGCAGACGCCAGCAGGAACGGCTCGATCCCGAGGTCCACCAGGCGCATGAGCGCGCTCGCCGCGTTGTTGGTGTGCAGGGTGCTCAGCACCAGGTGTCCGGTGAGGGCCGCGTGTACCGCCAGCGCCGCCGTCTCGCGGT